>JBIOUP010000308.1:0-8359 GCA_044867305.1 Dermatophilaceae bacterium | reverse complement strand
ACGACTCTGGTGCGGACGGGGCTGGACCGGCGCCCGGGGAGGGTGTCGACGAGCCGGGGCCGGTTGGCACCGGCGAGGGCGCCGCCGCAGCCCGCGCCTCGGGCGCTCGCACTGCCGGCAGCTGCCCAGCCATGGCAACGCCGGATGTCAGCGCCGAGATAACCACCGCAAGGGCACACGTCACCAGGCGTTTCACGCATTTCACCCTACTGAACCGGCCGCCAGGACGTACCGCCAAGGGAAGATGTAGGGCCCTCGTCCGAAATGCGGCTGAAAGCGAGCTGTTGCGCACGGTCGACCGCCCACACCGGTCGTGAGCGGCCGGCTGGCCTACTCCGTCGCCAGGGCGTCGATCGCCTCGCGCGACTCCAGCACCCGCCGGGCCATCTCCACGTGCAGCGACTCGACCAGCTTGCCCTTGTACGTCGCCACCCCACGGCCTTCGGCCATGACGACCTTGAACGCCTCGATGACCCCTTCGGCGTCCTGCACCTGCTCGTCGCTGGGGGCGAAGACCCGGTTGCACACCTCGACCTGGTCGGGGTGGATGAGGGTCTTGCCGTCGAAGCCCATCGCGCGGGCCTGGCGGCACTCGGCTTCGAAGCCGACCGGGTCGCGCACGTCGTTGTAGACACCGTCGACGATGGCGATCCCGGCGGTCCGCGCGGCGAGCACGGCGATCGACAACGCCGTGAGGATCGGCTCGCGACCAGGAACGTGCTGGGCGTCCAGCTCCTTGACCAGGTCGTTAGTCCCCATAACCAGGCACGCCAGCCGCGGCGACGAGGCGGCGAGCTTGCCGGCGACGAGAATCGCGGCTGGGGTCTCGACCATGGCCCACAGCCGGGTGCGCGCCGGAGCGTGGTGGCGCTCCATCGCGTTCACGATGTTGTGGACTTCTTTGGCCGACGCCACCTTCGGCACGACGATCCCGTGGGGCCCCGCCTTGCACGCCGCGATGAGGTCGTCCCAGAACCAGTCAGTGCCCGCCGCGTTGATCCGGATGGTCAGCTCGCGCCGACCGTAATCACCCGATCGGACTGCGGCGCAAGCGTTTTCGCGCGCACCGTCCTTGGCGTCGGGCGCCACCGCGTCCTCGAGGTCGAGAATCAGCGAGTCGCTCGCGATGGTCTTGGCCTTCTCCAGCGCCCGCACGTTCGACGACGGCATGTAGAGCACCGACCGTCGCGGCCGGTATGCCGTGCGGCTCATGCGCCCTCCCCTTCCTCGGAACCGGACGGCACAGCATACAAGGCAGCAAGCTCGGGGTCCCCCTTGGCGAGACGCTCGGCCAGCTCGATCATGACCAGGCACTGCTTGAGACTGGCGTCGTCCTCCATCTTGCCCTCGAGCATGACTGCGCCTGTGCCGTCGCCCATCGCCGCGACGACGCGCCGAGCGTGCGCGACGTCCTCGGCGGAGGGGCTGAAAACCTTCTTGGCGATGGCGATCTGGGCCGGGTGCAGCGTCCACGTGCCGACGCACCCGAGCAGGAACGCGTTGCGGAACTGGTCCTCGCACGCAACGACGTCCTTGATGTCGCCGAACGGCCCGTAGTACGGGAAGATCCCCGTCATCGCGCAGGCGTCGACCATCCGAGCGATCGTGTAGTGCCAGAGGTCCTGCTGGTATGCCGTGCGCGGCCCGAAGATGTCGCTGTCCACCGGGTCCTGGCGCACCAGGTAGCCCGGATGACCCCCGCCGACGCGCGTGGTCTTCATCCGCCGGTCCGCGGCCAGGTCGGCCGGGCCGAGCGAGAGTCCCTGCATCCGCGGCGACGCGGCACAGATCTCCTCCACGTTAGCCATCCCACGTGCCGTCTCGAGGATGGCGTGCACGAGGATCGGGCGGTCCAGCCCGGCACGCGCCTCGAGCTGGGCCAGCAGCCGGTCGACGTAGTGGATGTCCTCCGGGCCCTGCACCTTGGGCACCATGACGACATCGAGCTTGTCGCCGATCTCGGTCACCAACGTGATGAGGTCATCGAGCACCCAGGGCGAGTCCAGCGCATTCACCCGGGTCCACAGCTGGGTCAGCTCGCCGAAGTCGGTCGACTTGCCGATCGCCACCAGCCCCTCGCGCGCGGCGATCTTGTTGTCGGCCTTGACGGCGTCCTCCAGGTTGCCGAGCAGGACGTCGACCGTACCCACCATCTCGGGGACCTTCGCCGCCATTTTCGGGTTGCTCGGGTCGAAGAAGTGGATGACCCGCGAGGGGCGGGCCGGCACCGACAGAAGGGGCCGCGGTGCTCCCACGGCAAGCGGGGCGTAGAAGTCCTTGGCTGGTCGCATGCGCACTCCATGCTCTCTGAGGGGCACATCTAGATGCGAACCTAGCAGCGCGGCAAGCCACCCGCTCGTGAGCCGTGTCACTGCCTAGGCTGGCCGGTATGGGCGAGGTCCCGGTCAATGTCACGCGACTGCTCGACGCGGCCATGGCCGACTCGGGGGTCCTGTGGATCGACACCGGCCGGCGCACGTATGCCGTGTGGTTCGCCTGGGCGAACGGGGCCAGCGCCACGGGGGGCGAGCCCACGGCATACGTCGTCAACGGGCCCGGCGAGCAGCACCTGCCCTGGCTGCCCCCCGAAGTGACGCTCGTCCTGCGCAACCGCAAGACCGGCGCGCGCCTCGTGCGGGTGCGCGCCGCCCGGACGGTGCTCGACGAGGCCGACCCGGAGTGGGCGCTCGCCGTGGCTGCCTTGCTGGGTCGCCGGCGGGGCCCGCCGGACGGCGGTGCCGAGCAGACGCAGCAGCGTTGGCGCGAGAGCTGCACCGTCACGGCGCTGCGTCCCTTCGGCGAGCCGCTCGAGATGCCGGGCTCCCCCGAGACCGGGCTCGCCACAACGCGGGTCACGTCCTGGCGACCGAGCGGCGGCTAACCTGAGGCCGTGAGCCTGCCGACGCGCGTCTTCGCGGGGCGCCTGGCCGGGCTGAGCGCGTTCGACCCGCTCGGTGACCCGGTCGGGCGGGTCCGGGACGCCGTCGTCGTGTTCCGCAGCCTCGGCAGCGGGCGCCCACGCGTCATCGGGCTGGTGCTCGAGGTCCCGGTGCGCAAGCGGGTGTTCGTTCCGATGACGCGGGTGACCTCCATCGACGCCGGGCAGGTCATCACCACGGGTCTGGTCAACATGGGCCGGTTCGAGCAGCGGCCCAACGAGACGCTTGCGCTCGCCGAGCTGTTCGACCGGCAGGTGACCGTCCGCTCGCCCGACGGTGCGTATGCCGCAACCGTCGAGGACCTCGCGATCGACCTGCGCCGCAAGGACTGGACGCTCGCCAAGGTGTTCTGCCGCAAGGTCGACGCCCCGGCGCACCGCGGACTTCGGTTGACGCGCCGCCCTCGGGGCGAGACCGTGCTGGTCGACATCGAGGACGTCACGGGTCTGGCCGACTACCACGAGGAGCAAAGCGCAGAGCGTCTGCTGGAGGCCTACCACGACCTCAACGCCGCCGACCTCGCCGAGGTCATCCACGAGCTGAACCCCCAACGCCGCGCCCAGGTCGCTGCCGCCCTCGACGACGACAAGCTCGCCGACGTCCTGCAGGAGCTGCCCGAGGACGACCAGGTCGAAATCCTCGCCGAGCTGGATGCCGAGCGAGCCGCCGACGTCCTGGAGGCCATGGAGCCCGACGACGCCGCCGACCTGCTCGCCGAGCTGCCCACCGACCAGCAGGAGGAGCTGCTGCAGCGGATGGAGCCCGACGAAGCCGCACCACTGCGTCGGCTGCTGACCTACGACGAGGACACCGCCGGCGGGCTGATGACGACCGAGCCGGTGATCCTCGGCCCGGAGGCGACGATCGCCGAGGCGCTCGCCTTGGTGCGTCAGGAGGAGGTTTCCACGACCCTGGCCACGACCGTCTTCGTCTGCCGGCCGCCCCTGGAGACGCCGACCGGGCGCTTCCTCGGTCTGGTGCACATCCAGCGGCTGCTGCGCGAGCCGCCACACGCGTCGGTCGGGACGGTCATCGACCGGGTCGAGCCGTTGCTGCCCACCGCGCCCATCGACCAGGTCCACCGGACGTTGGCGACCTACGACCTCGTTGCGGTGCCGATCGTAGACGGCGACGGACACTTCCTGGGTGCGGTCACCGTCGACGACGTCCTCGACCACATCCTGCCGGAGGACTGGCGCGAGGACCGGGACGAGGTGGCCCACCGTGCCTGACCGCCGGCGGGTTCGGCTGGACCAGCCCCAGGAGTTCCGGCGCCGCCCGTTCCTGACCGCGCCGAACCTCTCGCAGGAGCGCTTCGGTGCCTGGAGCGAGAGCTTCGCCAGGACCATGGGCACAGCGCAGTTCATCATCTGGATGACCGTCTTCGTCATCGCCTGGCTGGCCTGGAACACCTTCGCTCCCGAGGCGCTGCAGTTCGACCCGCGGGCGCTGAACTACACCCTGCTCACCTTGCTGCTGTCGTTGCAGGCCTCGTATGCCGCGCCACTCATCCTGCTCGCCCAGAACCGCCAGGCCGACCGCGACCGGGTCGCCCTCGAACAGGACCGGGCCCGCGACGAGCGCAACCTCGCCGACACCGAGTTCCTCACGCGCGAGGTCGCTGCGCTGCGGATCGCCCTGCGCGAGTCGGCAACCCGCGACTTCGTCCGCTCTGAGCTGCGCCAGCTGCTGGAAGAGCTGGAGGAGCGCGGACTGGCCGGCCCGGCGCCGGAGGAGGCGGCCGAGGCCGCCGCGTCCCGCAAGAAGCGGCCCAAGGTCTGACCGGCGCCCCAGCCCCTACCGCGCGCCGCGGCCGAGCGGACGGATCAGGTCCGGTTCGGTGTGTCAGCGCCGCGACTTGCGATCTGCGACTTGCGATCCGATATCACATCGAACCAGCGGGGGACCTTGGCGCGAGGTGGTGGGTGACTACGCGAGGGTGACGACTTTGTGCATGCCCATGACGGCGTGCGGCATACCGGTCTCGTCGTCGGCGACGAAGCACAGCAGCAGGTAGGTGCCCGGGGCCAGGTCATAGGACAACGTCAGCGAGCGTCCTGGGGACAGGACGTCAGCGCCGACGGACGGGCCGTCGATGGCGAAGGGGGGCGGACCCTGGGGGCCGGAGTCGAAGAACGCCTGAACATCCGCGTCAGTGGTGCCTGGTTGGACCGGTTGCATCGTCATGAAGTGCAGCGTGTCGGAGACATTGGCGACTCGGACGCTGCCATGCGCCGGAAGCTGACCGCGCACGACGAAGGTGTCGGCAGAGGTGAGCCGCACAGCGGCCATCCGACCGTGGTCGTCTTCCAGCGCTGCGGCGGCCGCGTCATCGGGCCCGTCCCCATTGTGCTGGTCACGGACGACCGTGAGCCGGGTCTTCGCCGGGGCGCCGGTCGGCTGGTTGCCCAGGTCGATGAGGTAGTACGTGCCCGGCGCCAGGTACTCCGTGACGGTCGCTGGAGTCCCAGGTGCGACGTCTGCGAGACCGAAGAAGCGGGCGTCCCGGGTGAGCTCGCGGGTGCCCCGGGCAGCGACGGCCGGGTCCGAGGCGAACTCATGAGCGAGGTCGGCACTGAACTGCGCGAAGCTCACCCCTGGCTGCAGTCGCAGCAACGTGACGGTGCTCCCCGAGCCGGGTGTCGGATTCGTTGACGAGACCTCAAACTGGATCTTGCCAGCCGGCACGCGAGTGCGGTCGATGCTCACGTGTGACCCGTCGCCCACTACCTGAACGGTGCGCGGATTTCCTTGCGGGTCACTGGGGGCGGCTGCGGCGGCGAAACCCACGAAGCAGGTCACACCGGTGACCATGGCAAGCGTGGCGAAGATACGAAACAGGATGCGCATGGCACTCTCCGAGAGGTAGACATGAATGGCTGCCATCACCTGACTGGCGAGGCTCTGTCCCCCGAACCACGGCCACGGTATTTCCCCGACCAACCGTCCTCTGAGTGCTTCTGGATGTCAATAGAGAATGCCAGCTCAGAGGTTTAACGCCTATTCATTTGCTGGTCCCAATAAGTCACTTGGCAAACGCGCACCTAGCCTGTCACGACTTAATGCAGGTGACCTCCGGAGCGGAGCACCCGAGCACACCACTCCGCCGGCGCAGGCCGAGGGCGTTGCCCGGGTCGGCACCGCAGCCGAGCAGGCCGGCGAGGAGACTCTGGTGGGTTCGTCGGCAATCAACACTGAGCGAGCCCCCTGTGCTCCTTCACGCACCCGGCTTTTCGACGCGCCCCGCCGGGCGACTTAGGATTGCCTCATGCCCGCCCCCACCCAGGACGCCTTGCTCACCGCGCTCGCGACCGTCAATGACCCCGAGATCCGCAAGCCGATCACCGAGCTCGGCATGGTCAAAGGGGTGGTGGTCGACGAGTCGGGTCGTGCCACCGCCGACATCTACCTGACGGTGCCGGGTTGCCCGCTCAAGGACAAGCTGCGCGGTGACACCACGGCGGCTCTTCTGCAGGTCGACGGGGTCAGCTCGGTCGAGGTGCGCCTCGACGTCATGAGCGAGCAGCAGCGCGCGGACCTGCGCACCAAGCTGCGGGGAGGGGTCGCTGAGAAGGAGATCCCGTTCAGTAAGGCGGGTTCGCTCACCCGGGTGTATGCCGTCGCCTCCGGCAAGGGCGGGGTGGGCAAGTCGTCGGTGACGGTCAATCTGGCGGCCGCCTTGGCCGAACGCGGGCTGCGCGTCGGAGTCGTCGACGCAGACGTGCACGGCTTCTCGATGCCTCGGATGCTCGGCGTCACGCTGCCCCCCACCCAGGTCGACGACATGATCCTGCCGCCGGTCGCGCACGACGTAAAGGTCATCTCGATCGGCATGTTCGTGCCGGGCAACCAGCCAGTCGTCTGGCGCGGCCCGATGCTGCACCGGGCGCTGCAGCAGTTCCTGGCGGACGTCTTCTGGGGAGACCTCGACGTGCTGTTGCTCGACCTGCCACCGGGCACCGGCGACATCGCCATCTCCATAGGGCAGCTGCTGCCGACGGCGGAGATTCTGGTGGTCACCACGCCGCAGCAGGCCGCGGCGGAGGTGGCCGAGCGGGCCGGCGCGATCGCGGTGCAGACCCGTCAGCGTATTGCCGGTGTCATCGAGAACATGTCGTGGCTGCAGCTACCGGACGGCTCGCGTGAGACCATCTTCGGATCCGGGGGCGGCCAGACGGTCGCCGACTCGCTCACCCGCACGATCGGCGCTCCCATCGAGCTGCTCGGTCAGATCCCGTTGGATACCAAGCTCCGGGTCGGTGCCGACGAAGGAGTCCCCGTTGTCCTACGTGACCCCGACAGTCCCGCGGCAGCAGCCTTGCGCGGTATCGCGGACCGGTTGGCAACCCGGGCTCGCGGCCTCTCCGGGCGCCCGCTGGGGCTGACCCCGACCGGCCGCTGACCCTCCGGCCGCTCGGCGCGATTAATGGCGCCGAGTGGGCACTTGATGCGGTTATCCGGCCCGCATAACGACAACGACTGCCCACTCGATGAAGGGCGCGGCGTGCGCTAGAGGGGCCGACGTCGGAAGGGGGCGGCGTGCGAGCGTCAGGTGGCCTCGGGGTCCCACGGCGTGGGGCGGCTCGGGTCGTGCACCCGTGGCGACGAGGAAGCGGCAGGTGCCGAGCTCGGCTTGTCGGGCGTGGCCTCGGGATCCTCCATCAGGGCCTGGCGCACGATCCGCCGGGGGTCGTACTGGCGGGGGTCGTACTGGCGCCAGTTGATGTCGTCGAACTCCGGGCCCATCTGTTCCCGCAGCTGGGCGCGAGCGCCTTCAGCCATGGTGCGCAGCTGCCGAACGGCGCGCGCCAGCTTGCCGGCGTACTCGGGCAGCCGCTCCGGGCCCAGCACCACGATGGCGACGACGGCGAGGACGATGAGCTCCCAGCCGTTGATGTCGAACATCGCGTGCTCCCGGTCAGCTTCCCGACTGCAGAGTCAGGCTCATCTCCAGGGTCTGACCACCACGCTCGACCTTGAGCCGGACGGTGTCCCCGACGCTGCGCGCGCGGATGGCGACGACGAGCTGGTCGGGGTTGGTGATGTGCCGGCCCTCGAAGCCCACGATGACGTCGCCGTCCTGCAGTCCCGCACTGGCCGCGGCACTGCCGCTGCTCACCCCACCGCTGTCGAGGATCTTCGCGCCGCTGCCGTCGTACTGACGGTCCAGGCGTACTCCGATCACCGGATGGACCGCCTTGCCCGTCGTGATGAGCTGCTGGGCGGTCTTGTAGGCCTGGTCGCTCGGGATGGCGAAGCCGACTCCGATGTTGCCGCCCGTGTCAGAGGTCGATCCGGGAACCCGAGCGATCGCCGTGTTGACGCCGATGACCTTGCCGTTCAAGTCGAGCAGCGGGCCGCCGGAGTTCCCCGGGTTGATCGCCGCATCGGTCTGGATCGCGTTGATGAAGCTGGTCTCG
>JBIOUP010000307.1:0-3325 GCA_044867305.1 Dermatophilaceae bacterium | reverse complement strand
GGGTCGTGTTCGGGATGGACCAGGACGGCATCATCGACATCGCCGTCCAGGGCGCCCGGCTGGTGCGCAAGCTGCAGGAGAGCATCCCGGACACCGACATCTACTACGAGTACTCGCCCGAGTCCTATACCGGCACCGAGCTGGACTTCGCGGCCCGGATCTGCAACGCCGTCACCGAGGTCATGGAACCGACGCCGGACCACAAGATGATCGTCAACCTGCCGGCGACCGTCGAGATGATCACGCCCAACGTGTATGCCGACTCCATCGAGTGGATGAACCGGCACCTGGCTCGGCGCGACTCGGTCGTGCTGTCGCTGCACCCGCACAACGACCGGGGCACCGGCGTCGCGGCGGCCGAGCTGGGGTTCCTCGCCGGCGCGGACCGGATCGAGGGGTGCCTCTTCGGCAACGGCGAACGCACCGGGAATGTCGACCTGGTCACCTTGGGGATGAACCTGTACACCCAGGGGATCGACCCACAGATCGACTTCTCCAACCTCGACGAGGTCCGGCGGACCGTCGAGTACTGCAACCAGATCAACGTCCACGAACGCCATCCCTACGGCGGTGACCTGGTCTTCACCGCGTTCTCCGGCTCGCACCAGGACGCCATCAAGAAGGGCCTGGAGTGGATGGAGAAGGACGCGGCGGCCGGGCAAACCGACATCAACGGCATACCTTGGGCCGTCCCGTACCTGCCCGTGGACCCGCACGACCTGGGTCGCACGTACGAAGCGGTCGTGCGCGTCAACAGCCAGTCCGGCAAGGGCGGGGTCGCCTACATCATGAAGAGCGAGCATGGCCTGGAGCTGCCGCGGCGGCTGCAGATCGAGTTCTCCGGTGTGGTTCAGCGCGACGTCGACCAGCACGGCGGCGAGGTCACCCCCAAGGCGCTGTGGCACAAGTTCCGCGACGAGTACCTGCCCAGCAAGGCGGCGGCGTGGGGGCGGCTGTCGTTCGTCAACGTCACGTCGGACTCGTCGCACCGGGGCGTCACGACGCTCACCGCGACCCTGCGTGACCGCGGCGAGGACCGGACCATCGGCGGCACGGGCAATGGGCCGATCGCTGCGTTCATCGAGGCGATCGGCACCCTGCCGGACGCGCCGAGGGATATCCGGGTGCTCGACTACCACGAGCACGCACTGTCGGCCGGCGAGGAAGCCAAGGCCGCGGCATACGTGGAATGCGCCGTTGGTGAGCGGGTGCTGTGGGGGGTCGGGGTGGACTCCTCGATCGTGACGGCGTCGCTGAAGGCGGTGGTGTCCGCGGTCAACCGGGCGATCCGTGACGCGGTGCCGGTGCCCTAGACAGGCGGCACAGGCGATCAGCGTCGCGCTGCGGTGGCCTCATCGGTGGCAGCGTCCGCAAGTCCTGCCGGCTTGCCCCGCTGGTACAGCCACACGTGGAAGAACCGGCTGAGGTCCTGACCGCTGATTCGCTCTGCGAGAGAGACGAACTCGGCAGTTGTCGCGTTGCCGTAGCGATGCTTGGAGTACCAGGCGCGCAGGATGGCGAAGAAGTCATCGTTACCGACCCGCTCCCGCAGCGCCTCCAACGTCATGGCCCCCCGGACGTAGATCGTGCCGTCGAAGAGGGAGGCCGGGCTACCCGGGTCGCCGGGCGGCGGGTTCCAGAATGCGCTGCGGTGCGCTGGGGTGTTGGCGTAGTGCTCGAGCTGCTGGGCAGCCGACTTGCCGCCGTGCTGCTCGGCCCACAACCACTCCGACCACGTTGCGAACCCCTCGTGAAGCCAGATGTCCGGCCACGTGCGCAGCGTGACCGCGTCACCGAACCACATGTGGGAGAGCTCGTGCAACAGAGTGGCCTCGTCGGGCGCCTGGTCGAAGACGGGCTTGGTCTGCGTCTCGAGCGAGTACCCGAGCTCGGGCGCGTCATCGACGATCGCGCCCACCGTCTCGAACGGATAAGGGCCGTAGACGCCCTCGAGGAATGCCACCATTTCCGGCAGGTCGCGCAGGACCGCCGCCGAGGAGGCCTGCCGAGGGTCCACGGCGATGTAAGTCGGGATACCGCTCCTGGTGGTGCCGGTCGTGACGTCGAAGCGCCCCAGGGTGATCGTGGCCAGGTGGGGCGCCATCGGGTATGCCTCGCGCCAGGTAAAGGTGCTGGTCCCGTTGGCGGTCGTCTGGCTGCGCAGGGAGCCGTTGCCTACGGCGGTGAGCCCCTCGGGCACCCTCATCCGCACGGTGTAGGTCGCCTTGTCCATGGGCGTGTCGTTCGCCGGGTACCACCCTGGCGAACCTTGCGGCTCCCCGACAACGACGGCGCCGTCGGAGGTAGGAACCCAGCCCTCGCTGGAGCCGTCCGGGTCGATGACCGTCTGCGGCTGACCGGCATACGGGATGACGACGCTGAAGACGTCACTATCGCGAATCGGCCTTCTCGGGGAGATCATCAGCTCCTGGCCGCGCCGGGCAACCGACGCCTGCGTCCCGTCGACGGTGACCGGCCCTAGGTCGAACCCGCGAAGGTCGAGGTCGAACCTGCGCAGGTTTTGAGTGGCCCGGATTGTCAGAGTCGCCGTTCCACTGAGCTGGCGGCGCTCGGGATCGTAGGCAAGGTCGAGGCCGTAGTCGACGACATCGATTCCGCCGTTGCCGGCAAGCGGGAAGAACGGGTCGCCGACCCCGGGTGCGCCGACGTTGTCGGCCGCGATCGCAGAGGCCGGCGCGGCACCAACGGCCAGAACAGTTGCCAGAAGGATCCGGACAGTTGCGCTCATAGCGGCCTCCGATCGAGCACCGATGCTAGTCCCGCCTCGCATGGGCGTCGACCAGCCCGTCAGTCAACCTTCTCTGCATCGGATCTGAGCGCCGCTGGCGCCGCCGAACCGGCGTCGTGGTCGTAGATCCAGGCGACGGACTCGTAGGACCAGTCCGTCGAGCCCGTGGCCATCTCTGCGTCACGGGCTCGCTGCTGGGGTCCGTCAGGAAGGTGGAAGCGGGTCTTGTTCTCGGCGGAAAGGGCCTGCAGGCGGGCCGTTCGGGGGATCCGCAGCCGCTCGTAGCGCGCCAGCGCGTGCTGGACGTCGCTGTCACCGTCGGCCAGGCAGGCGGCCAGGGTGGCCGCGTCCTCGATGGCTTGGGCGGCGTTCTGCGCCATGAAGGGCAGCATCGCGTGACACGCGTCGCCCAGCAGCGTCACCCGACCGACCGTCCAGCGCGGCATCGGTGCCCTGTCGAGCAGTGCCCAGATGTACACGTTGTCGACCGCTTGCAGAATCCGCTGGACCTGTGGGTGCCAGCCCTCGAACGCGGCCACCGCGTCAGCCGGATCGCCCCGGTCGCTCCAGGACTCG
>JBIOUP010000306.1:0-10239 GCA_044867305.1 Dermatophilaceae bacterium | reverse complement strand
CGTGCGGACCGGTCAAGTGGAGGACGACGACAATCGCAGCATCGGCGAGGACGTCATGGGCCCCTACGACACCCGCGAGGATGCCGCGCAGGCCCTCGAGACGGCTCGGCGCAAGACGGAGAAGTGGGATGCCGAAGACCGGGAGTGGCGCAACCGGGGCGCTACCCAACGCTGGTCGAAGGACGAGGACAGCGAGGCCTGAGGGTCACGATTGACATACGACGACATCGTCGTCGGTGGCGGGCACAACGGGCTCACCGCCGCGGCATACCTCGCTCGTGGCGGCCGCCGCGTGCTCGTGCTGGAGAAGCTCGGGCACGTCGGAGGCGCAGCGATCTCCGCGCTGGCTTTCGACGGCCTCGACGCGCGCCTGTCCCGCTACGCCTACCTGGTCTCGCTGCTGCCGCGCCAGGTGGTCGACGACCTGGGTCTGGACCTGCGGCTTGCCCGCCGCCGCTACTCCTCCTACACACCCGATCCCGAGCATCCGGGCTGGGGGCTGCTGGTCGACACCGCCGACGAGGCCGCCACCGCGAGCGCCTTCCGTGCCCTCACCCTCGATGACGCGGAGTATGCCGGGTGGAGCGCCTTCCAGGCCCGGATCGGGCGCCTGGCCCAACGGGTCTGGCCGACCATGCTCGAGCCGCTGCGCTCCGCCGCGGACATGCGGGACCTCGTCGAGGATGAGCAGCTGTGGGTGGCGCTGACCCAGGTGCCCCTGGGGTCGTTGATCTGGGAGTACTTCCGCGACGATGTCGTTCGCGGTGTCGTGGCCACCGACGGGCTCATCGGGACGTTCGCCTCGGTGCACTCTGAGGATCTGGCGCAGAACATCTGTTTCCTCTACCACGTCATCGGCGGGGGCACGGGGCAGTGGGACGTGCCCATCGGTGGGATGGGCGCCGTCACGGCGGCACTGGAGCGGGCCGCGGTCGCGGCGGGCGCGGACCTGCGTGTGGGTTGCGAGGTGCTCTCGGTCGATCCCTCGGGGCAGGTCAGCTGGCGCGAGGGCGGCTCGATGTGTTCGGCGTCGACCGGATCGATCGTGGCCGCATGCGCGCCGGCTGTCCTGGATCACCTGCTCGAAGCGGCCGGCGGGCAGCATCTGGCCCCTGGCGAGGCTCCTGAGGGCTCGCAACTCAAGGTCAACCTGCTGCTGCACTGCCTGCCCCGCCTCAAGGACCCAGCCGTCGAGCCGAGCATGGCCTTCGCCGGCACCTTCCACGTCAACGAGTCTCTGACCCGGCTCGAAGCGGCCTACCTCAAGGCGGCGGCCGGGCGCATCCCTGACCCGGCGCCGTGCGAGGTGTACTGCCACACGCTCACCGACCGCAGCATCCTCGGGCCGTCACTGGCGAAGACAGGCGCACACACACTCACGGTGTTCGGCCTGCACATGCCGGCGCGCTTGTTCCGCCGGGACAACGACGCCCGCAAGCAGGAGGCGCTCGCGGCAACCCTGCGTTCGCTCGACTCGGTCCTTGGCGAGCCGATCGAGCCGCTGCTGATACGCGACCCGACCGGGGCCCCCTGCATCGAGGTGCGCAGCCCCATCGACCTGGAAGTCGAGCTGGGACTACCCGGGGGCCACATCTTCCACCGGGCCCTGCAGTGGCCCTGGGCCGAGCGTCCCGAGCAGGTCGGCACGTGGGGCGTGGAGACGCGGTATTCCGGGCTTACCCTGGCCGGGGCTGGGACGCGGCGCGGCGGTGGGGTCTCCGGCATACCGGGGCACAACGCGGCACGGGCGATCTTGGAGGCAGCGCAGTGACGATGGCCTTGTTTCGGCGAGATCGTGGAAGGTCGCGCACACCAGGGCGTGCAGGATCTTCCGCAGTGACCATGTGGCGACAACCGAAGTGACAGGTGTGACAGCCGTGACGACCCTTCACACGTTCGACCCACGGCCGGACATCCGGCTGATCGCGGCCGACATGGACGGCACGCTGCTCGACGACGACAAGGCGCTGCATGAGCACTTCTGGCCGCTGGTGGCCGAGCTGTTTCACCGAGGGGTGCTCTTCTGCGTGGCGAGCGGACGCCAGTACGCCAACCTCTACGAGCGCTTTCGTGCGGTCGCGCAGGAGATGGTGTTCCTCGCCGAGAACGGCGCCTATGTCGTGCGCGGCACGCAGGAGATCAGCTCGCAGACCATGGATCCACACCTGGTGGACGAGCTGGTCGGTGCCATCCGTGACCTCGCATCAAGCGGAGCCGATGTCGGCGCGGTCGTATGCGGCAAGCGCGCGGCATACCTGGAGCGTCAAGACCGGCGTTTCACCCGGCACGTGGACCAGTACTACGCCAGCCAGGTCGTGACAGACCTGCTGGACCGGCCCGACGATGGCGTGCTCAAGGTCACGGTGTACGACTTCGAGTCGGCCGAGCGCATCAGCGGGCCCGCGCTCGCGGGCTTCGGCGAGCGGGCGCAGGTCGTCGTCTCGGGCGCGCACTGGCTGGACATCATGGACCTGGCCACGAACAAGGGCGCGGGGATTCGCAGCATCCAGGCGGCCTTGGGGATCTCGCGAGCCCAGACGATGGTGTTCGGCGACTTCCTCAACGACCTGGAGATGATGGACGTCGCGGACTACTCCTTCGCCATGGACAACGCGCACCCGATGCTGCTGGAGCGGGCTCGCTATGTGGCGCCCTCGAACACCGCGAACGGCGTCGTGCGGACCATCTCGTCGGTGCTCGGCCTGCCGTGGACCGAGCTGACCTAGCTCACCTGGCCCACTACGCCGACTGCTAGCCGTCGAGACGGAAACCGAGCTTGAGGCCGACCTGGAAATGCTCGAGCTCGCCTTCGACCAGGTGGCCGCGGATCTCGGTCACCTCGAACCAGTCCAGGTGACGGACCGTGCTGGTCGCTCGTCGGAGGGCGCTGCGGATTGCGTCGTCGATCGAGTCGGGGGAGCTCCCCACGACTTCAGTAACGCCGTACGTGTTGCTCATGACCCCTCCTTGGTGGGTATGCCGGGTGCGAGCCTAGCCCTGCCCGGCGACGTCGTCGGGTGAGGCCGCCCGCGGCATGGCCCGGTCGGCGTCAGCGACCTGACCCCTAGATTGGTCACCGAGGCTGCTCGAGCCCGCCACATCACGACCGCTGCTCGTAGGGAACCGAATGACGCCGTTTGATCAGTCTGACGTGGCTGCCGGAGTCGCTGGAGGGCGCCCGGGAGCCGAGCCAACCGGGTTCGTTCCGGAGCTCGACGCCGAACCGTCGTGGGCGGTGGTCGTGGAACGGTCCGCTCGCAGCACCGACCCGAAGCTGTTGGCAGTCGAGGAAAGCGTGCTCACCATCGGAGACGGGCATTTCGGCACGCGCGGTGTGCTCGAGGAGTCCCCGGGCGAGGGGAGCGTGCTGGCGAACGGGGTCTACGACGAGTCGATCGAGGAGCTTCCGGTGCTCCTGGGCGGCCCCGGGTGGGCCGGTCTAGAGCTGGCACCGACGTCCAGCGACGATCCGTCCGACCGTCGGGTCCTGGACCTGCGGACCGGCACGCTGCACCGATGGCGGGCAGCGGGGCAACTGCAGACCGTGCGTTTCTCATCCTTCGCGCGGCCGGGCACGATGGCCCTTCGCGCCGAGGCCGAAGCCGAACACCTGAGTGCCGGCCCAGCGTTGTCCGGTGCATCTGGCAGCACAGAGACGCCCGCTGGGCTGAGCTGGGCAGCGACCAGTCACGCGCCACACGGCGGCATCGTGGCGGCGGCAACCCAGGTAGAGAGGCAGGTCTCGGGACGGCACACCGTCGAGCGGCTCGCTGCCTATGTCGCCGATTCGCTGGTCATGCCGCATGCCGCAACCGCCGTCGAGCATCTGCACACGGCCCAGCGGCTGGGCTTCGACGCGTTGCTCAGCGAGCACCGGGCGGCCTGGGCACGGATGTGGCAGGACTGCCAGATCGACGTACCGGGCGACCCAGAGACCGAGCTGGGCGCGCGGTACGCGATGTTCCAGCTGCTGTCCGCCGTCCCGGCCGAGGGCGAAGCGGCGCTGGGCGCGCGCGGGCTGTCCGGCCCTGGCTACGCAGGCCACGTGTTCTGGGACGCCGACGTCTTCGTGCTACCGGCGCTCGCCGCGATCCGGCCGGAGGCCGCGCGCGCCATGCTCGAGTACCGCCTGAACCGGCTCGGGGCCGCCCGGCGCAACGCCGCAGAGTACGGCCGCTCCGGCGCCCGGTTCCCGTGGGAGTCGGCTCGGGACGGCACGGAGTGCACACCCGGCTCGGTCGTCGATACGAAAGGCAACGTCATCCCGGTCGAGACCGGAGAGCTGGAGGAGCACATCGTCGCCGACGTGGCGTGGGCGGCGTGGCAGTACATCTGCTGGACCGGCGACACGCACTTCCGCGACGGACCAGGCCGCCCGCTCATCACCGAAGGGGCCCGGTACTGGGCCTCGCGGGTGGAGCGGGACGAAGCAGGGCGAGGTCACATCCGCAACGTCATCGGCCCCGACGAGTACCACGAGAACGTGGATGACAACGCCTACACGAACGTCATGGCTCGGTGGAACCTGCGCCTGGCAGCGACCCTCGTCGAGTCGGACGGAATCGACGGCACCGAGCGGGAGGCGGCCCGGTGGCGCCGGATCGCGGCATCCCTGGTGGACAACTACGACGCCCAGACCGGGCGCTATGAGCAGTACTGCGGCTTCAACGCGCTCCGACCGTTCGTGGTGAGCGACGTGCTCGAGCTACCGGCGGCTGCGGACACCGAGCTGGGCCGCGACGTCACGTTGACGTCCCAGATCGTCAAACAGGCCGACGTGCTCATGTTGCATCTCATGGTCCCTGAGGAGGTCGCGGCTGGTTCGCTGAGCCCCAACCTCGACTTCTACGCCCCATTGACCTCGCACGGCAGCTCGCTTTCCCCCGCAGTCCACGCAGGCTTGTTCGCGCGGGCCGGTCGTCCCGAGGAAGGTCTTGGGCTGCTGCGCCTGGCGACCCATCTCGATCTGCACAATCTCAACGACACGACGGCCAAGGGCCTGCACATCGCCACCATGGGTGGGCTATGGCAGGCACTGGCCCTGGGCTTCGGGGGCCTGCGGGCGGCGCACGGGCGCGTCCTGTCTGTCGACCCGCAGCTGCCCTCCGGATGGGGCGAGCTCGGGATCCGGGTGCGAGTCGGCAGCACGCGGGTCGGACTGACCTTGCGCACCACCAGAATTGAGGTCAGCACTGACGGTCCACTGACATTGCGGCTGCCCGACGGTGGCGAACACGCCCTCTCTTCGGGTGAAATGGGTTTCACCCGGTCCACAGCCGGGGTGTGGAGTGTGGCGTAGGGCGAGGGTCGTGACCAGGAGGCAGACATGAGCAACGACACCAAGCCGTTGGACCTCATCGTCCAGCCGATCGGTTCCATGGCGGGGCACCTCGCGGTCACGGTCAGCGGAGTGCTGACCGAGAAGACCGTCGACCTGCTCAAGGACGGCGTGCTGCCTCTGCTGCAGTCCGGCCGGCAGATCGTGATCGACCTGTCCAGCGTCACGGCCCTGGACGAGGCCGCCACCCTCATGTTGGGCGAGCTCGAGCACACCGCGCACCGGGCCGGCACGTGCCTGCATCTGGCCGCGTCGGCTGGCAGCCGGCTGGCTGACACGGTTCGCGACAACTCGTTGATGCGGCGGCTGCTGGCCGTCGGCACGTCGAATGACTGACCCGTCCACCAGCCCAACGAATGGATGATGTGGTGAGCCCAGCGCGCGCCGGTGGCCCTCCCGTCACCATCTCACCAGCCCGGTACGACGCTGTCGTCTTCGACATGGACGGCGTCATCACCGATACCGCCCGGGTCCATGCGCAGGCCTGGAAACGGTTGTTCGACGACTACCTGACCGAACAAGCCGCTGGCCAGCCCGTCGTCGAGTTCGACGCAGACCAGGACTACCGCCGTTTCGTCGACGGCAAGCCGCGCGAGGCGGGCGTGCTGGACTTCCTCGCCTCCCGCGGCATCCTCGTCCCCCTCGGGGAGCCGACCGACCCGCCCGACTGCCCAACCGCCTTTGGCCTGGGCGCACGCAAGAACGCCTACTTTCACGACCAGGTCGACCGCTTCGGCGTACTCGCCTACCCCTCGACCATCGCGCTGGTCCACACACTGCACGACGCCGGCGTCAAGACTGCGGTCATCACCTCCAGCCGCAACTGTGAGCTGGTGCTGCGAGGCGCCGGAGTGGCCGAACTGTTCCCGGTGCGCGTGGACGGCGCGCTCGCCGCCGAGCTGGGACTGCCGGGCAAGCCGGACCCCGCGGTCTTCCTCGAGGCCGCTCGACGCCTCGAAGCGTCCCCGGATCGAACGGTTGTCGTGGAAGACGCCATCTCGGGTGTCCAGGCGGGTCGCCGAGGCGGCTTCGCGCTCGTCATCGGCGTCGACCGCACCGATGACGCCGAAGCCCTCCGTGGCGCAGGAGCCGACGTCGTCGTAGCGGACCTGCAAGCCGTGACCGTCGATGACTCCGGCTCGAAGACCTGACATCGACTCCGGCCGGGTGGGGAGGCAGCTGGTGGAGCAAGCCGGACAGCGGGTCGTCCTGGTCAGGCACGGTGAGACCGAATGGGCTCGCGACGCACGGCATACCGGACGCACCGACATCCCCCTCACCGAGCTCGGCACGGTGCAGGCGGGTGTGCTCGGCGCCCGCTTGCAGGGTCGACGCTTCGTCAAGGTGTGGACCAGCCCCTTGTCGCGAGCCCAGGACACCGCCCGGCTGGCCGGCCTCGCCGACCAGGCCGAGATCACCGATGACCTGGTGGAGTGGGACTACGGCGCCTTCGAAGGGCGCCGCACGGCGGAGATCCGCCAAGAGGACCCAGGCTGGAACCTCTGGCGAGACGGGGTGCCTGCGGGGGAGCAGATCGCGGACGTGAGCGAGCGAGCCGACCGGGTCCTGGCACGTGTGCAGGCACAGCTCGGTGAGGTCGTCCTGTTCAGCCACGGTCATTTTCTGCGGGTGCTGACCGCGCGGTGGCTGGGCTTGCCCGCCGACCACGGCCGCCTCTTCGCGCTCGCCCCGGCCACCATCAGCATCCTGGGCTACGAGCGCGAGCAGCGCGTGATCGTCCGGTGGAACGACCGCTGCCACCTTGTGCTGCCGTCCCACGTGTGGGCTGAGCGCGGCGATCTCGACGTCCGCCACGGTGATCCGAGCGTCGGCAGCGGAGACGATCGCCACGACGGTGCACCTCCGTCCGGTCCGGCACGGGTCCGCTAGTTTCCGACAGGGACTCGGGCTCGTGACCACCAGACTGGTACTGCGTGACGGACTGCTCGACGCGCAGCTGCTGCGCACCGTCGGCGCCGCGCCCTACGACGGCGCCGACCTCGGTGAGTGCCTGCAGGCCGCGAGAGCGGTCAAGGGCGCCAGCCTCGACAGCTGGCACGACGTGTGGACCGCGCTGGCCGACCGGGTGCACGGGTTGGCCGACACGGAGCAGGCCGCTGGTCACCTCGAGAGCGCCCGGCGGGCTTACCTGCGTGCTTCGACCTACTACCGCACGGCGGGGGTCATGCTCTTCGGACTGCCGGTGGACCCCCGACTCGTGATGAGTAACCGTCGCCAGACCGAAGCCTTCCAGCGGGCAGCGGCCCTCATGACGCCTCCCGCCGAGGTGTTGCGCATCCCCTACGAGGGCACGACGCTGCCCGGCTACTTCCTCCGAGCCGGCTCGGACGACACCGCTCGCGCCACCGTGGTGCTGACCGGGGGCTACGACGGCACCTGCGAGGAGCTGTACTTCTTCAACGCAGCCGCCGCGCTCCAGCGCGGTTACCATGTCCTCGCCTTCGACGGGCCGGGACAGGGGGCCGCGCTCTTGCAGCAGGGCATGGTGATCCGAGCCGACTGGGACAACGTCGTCGGGCCGGTGCTCGACTACGCCTGCGGCCGACCGGAGGTCGACTCCGGGCGCATCGCCCTGATCGGCCTGAGCCTCGGCGGCTTCCTGGCCCCACGAGCCGCGAGCGGTGAGCACCGCATCGCCGCCCTCGTCGCGGACAGCGGGTCGTTCGACCTCCACGCAGCCTTCCTGGCTCGGCTACCCAAAGCCCTTGCCGCCGGTTACGCCGAGGGTCGCCCACGCGCTCGTGCGCTGCTCGGGCAGCTGCTCACTGTGCTCGAGCGCAGGCCGACTGCCGGCTGGGCGCTACGCCGGGGGCAGCACGTCCACGGCGCAGACACGCCGCTGGCCTATCTCGACGCCCTCCGCGACTTCTCGCTGGCCGGGCACGCGGAACGGATCAGCTGCCCGGCCTGGGTCTGCAATGCAGAAGGCGACGACATCGGCGCCTCCGCTCCGCAGCTGGTCAACTCGCTCACGGTGGAGAAACGGTTCGTGCGCTTCACCGCCGCCGAAGGGGCCGGTGACCACTGCGAGGCGGGCGCCCGGACGCTCTACCATGCCCGGTCCTTCGGCTGGCTCGACGAGCACCTTCATCCCTGACCGAGGCGTCCAGCCGGCGACTCACATCTCCTCGTGCACATCCGGGTCCCCGCCGAACAGCCGCCCGTTCGAGCGGGCCAGCGAACTGATCGCGGTCATCTCCTCGTCGGTCAGCTCGAATCCGAACACGTCGAGGTTTTCACGCTGGCGGGCCGGCGTCGCCGACTTGGGTAACGGGAGCGACCCGAGCTGCACATGCCAGCGCATGACGACCTGCGCCGGAGTGACCGCGTGCGCCTCGGCGGCGTGCGCGACCGGCGGCTCCTGGAAGAGCCTGCCGCCCTTGCCGAGCGGGCTCCAGGCCTCGGTCCGAATCCCGAGGGCGGCATGGACCGCGCGCATCTGCTCCTGAGGGAGGTACGGATGCAGCTCGATCTGATTGACGACCGGCACCACGCCGGTCTCCTCGATGACCCGCTGCAGGTGGTTCGCGGTGAAGTTGCTGACCCCGACGGAGCGGACCAGGCCGTCGCGTTGCGCCTCGACGAGGGCCTGCCAGGCCTGGACGTAGAGGCCCCTGCCGGGGTTCGGCCAGTGGATGAGGGCCAGGTCGACGACGTCGACGCCGAGCCGCTCACCGGAGTCGCGCAGCGAGCGCAGCGCCAGGGTGTGCGCATGGTGGCGCCCCGGGATCTTCGTGGTGATCCGGACCTCGTCGCGAGGCAGACCACAACGGCGCACCGCCTCGCCCACCTCACGCTCGTTCTGGTAGTTCACCGCCGTGTCGAGCAGTCGGTAGCCGTTCCCCAGCGCGCTCTGCACGGCCGCCGTGCCTTCCTCTCCGCGCAGCGGCCAGGTGCCGAAGCCGATAGCCGGCAAGGTCGTGCCATCGTTGAGCCGGTATGCCGTGTCGCCAGTGGCCATGTCTGTCACCGTAGGAGAGTCTCGCAGGTGGGTGAGGCTTGGCAGCACAATCAGCACAACCAGCACAACCAGCACAACCAGCCAGGAGGCGCTGGATGCCACCCCGACGGCATACCCTGGGGCGCGTGCGTGGAGGGTCCGGCGAATGAGCGGGACGGTGAGGAGGCTGCCCGGCCGCCGGGTGGCCATTCTCGGTGGCAACCGGATTCCCTTTGCCAGGGCGAACGGGCCGTATGCGCGGGCGAGCAACCAGGACATGCTCACCACCACCCTGGAGGGGCTGGTGCAGCGCTTCGGGCTCGCGGGTCAGCAGATCGGCGAGGTTGTCGGGGGTGCCGTTCTCAAGCACAGCAGCGACCACAACCTCACCCGCGAGGCGGTGCTCGGCACGTCGCTCGCCTCCACGACGCCGGCGTTCGACGTCCAGCAGGCCTGCGCGACCGGGTTGCAGGCAACCGTGCTGGTAGCCAACAAGATCGCCCTCGGCCAGATCGACAGCGCCATTGCCGCCGGGGCGGACTCGGCCAGCGACGCGCCGCTGGCCGTGAGCGAAGGGCTCGGGCAGACGTTCGTCCAGCTGGGTCAGGCTCGCAGCACAGCGGAGCGGGCCAGGGCGGTCACCTCGTTGCGGCCGGCGCATCTGGTCCCCGTTCCAACCCGGACCGTCGAGCCGCGCACCGGGCTGTCCATGGGCCAGCACATGGCGGCCACGGCGAGAGCCTGGGGCATCACCCGCGAGGCCCAGGACCTGCTCGCCGTGGAGAGCCACCAGCGTCTCGCGGCGGCATACGAGCGAGGCTTCTTCGACGACCTGATGAGCCCGTACCTAGGGCAGACCCGCGACGGCAACCTGCGACCCGAGGCGTCGATAACCACGCTCGGGGCGCTGCCAACGGTTTTCGGCAAGGGCATCGGCGCG
>JBIOUP010000305.1:0-10564 GCA_044867305.1 Dermatophilaceae bacterium | reverse complement strand
TCCGGCGGCACCAGCTCGCCCCGAGCCGCGATCTCCAGCCGGACCGCGCCCAGCAGCGAGCGCATCCGCTTGGCCGGCCCCGCGGCGAAGAAGATGCAGTCCCCCGGCGCCGCGCCGACATGCCGGGCGAGCCCCGCGGCCTCGGACTCCGACAGGTTCTTGGCAACCGGCCCGCCCAGCTCGCCGTCGGGGCCGACGAGCACGTACGCCAGGCCTTTGTGCCCGCGCTGCTTGGCGAAGTCCTGCCACCCGTCCAGGGTCCGCCTGGGCTGCGTGGCCCCCCCGGGCATCACCACGGCACCCACGTACTCCGCCTGGAAGACCCGGAACGTGGTGTCCGCGAAGTATGCCGTGCAGTCGGTCAGCTCCAGGCCGAACCGCGTGTCCGGCTTGTCCGTGCCGAACCGCGCCATGGCGTCGGCATACGTCATCCGCGGGAATGGCGTGGGCACGTCGACTCCGATCAGGGCCCACAAGGCAGCGGCGATCTCCTCGCTCAACGCGATGACGTCGTCCTGCTCGACGAAGCTCATCTCGATGTCGAGCTGCGTGAACTCCGGCTGCCGATCGGCGCGGAAGTCCTCGTCCCGGTAGCAGCGCGCGATCTGGTAGTACCGCTCCATCCCGGCCACCATGAGCAGCTGCTTGAACAGCTGAGGGCTCTGCGGCAGGGCATACCAGGACCCCGGAGCCAGCCGCGCCGGGACGATGAAGTCCCGCGCCCCCTCGGGTGTCGACCTGGTCATCGTCGGGGTCTCGATCTCGACGAAGTCGTGCCGGGCCAGCACCTCCCGGGCCGCCGCGTTCACCTTGGAGCGCAGCTTGATCGCAGCGGCAGGCCCGGGGCGGCGCAGGTCCAGGTACCGGTGCTTCAGCCGGATCTCCTCGCCGACCGCGACCCGTTCGTCGACTTGGAACGGCAACGGCGCCGACGGGCCCAGCACCTGGAAAGCATCCGCAACGACCTCGACCTCGCCCGTTTCGAGGTCGGGGTTGGCGTTGCCCTCCGGCCGCTCGCGCACCATGCCCGAAACCTGCACGCAGTACTCGTTCCGCACGTCATGTGCGTCGCCTTCGCGCAGCACCTCGTCGCGTACGACGACCTGGACGACGCCCGAGCCGTCGCGTAGGTCGAGGAACGCGACGCCGCCGTGGTCGCGCCGCCGGGCCACCCATCCTGCGAGAGTGACGCTCTGTCCGGCGTGGCCAGCACGCAGCGTGCCGGCCTCGTGGGTGCGAAGCACGATCGGTTCCTTCGTCCGGGTGCGATCTTGGTATGCCGGGAGCACGCCTCGCGTGCCCGGCCCACCATCCTAGGTCGCACGGCGATGGCGGCATCGCTGGTTTATCGGCCAGCCGACCTGGCAATCGACACGAAGACGTCCTGGCGGCATGCGTCCGCGCGGGCGCCCGTGCTCCCGCTACCGGTATGCCGGGTGCTGCGGCCAGGAGGCATCGGGTGGCCGGAGGGTGGCCCAGCCCCTTGCCCGCGAACCCCACGCCGTGAGAATCCCGAGCATCGCGCCCGGGTTGTGCAGCCGCCCGGCCAGCACCGCGGCATACGCGTCGTCGAGCGGCACCCACAGCACTCGCATGTCGGCCTCCTCGGCGGTGCGGACGTGGCTGCCGGGCGATGCGCTGAGGTCACGGGCCAAGAAGACGCGGTAGGCCTCTGGGAAGGCTCCCGGCGAGGCGTACGCGTCGATGAGGACGTCCCATCGCGCGGCGGCGAGGTCCACCTCCTCGTGCAGCTCGCGAGCAGCGGCCTCCCAGGGTGGTTCACCGGGCACGTCGAGCAACCCGGCCGGCAGCTCCCACAGGTAGTGCCCGGCAGCGTGGCGGTACTGGCGGATCATGACCAGGTGGTCGCGCCCGTCGATCTCCCGCAGCGCGAGGATGAGCACCGCCCCGGGGTGCTCGACGTAGTCGCGCAGGACCACCCCGCCCGCCCCGAGATCCACCCGGTCGCGCCGCACGTCGAAGATCAGCCCGTGGAAGGCCACCTCGGTGGCGACCACCGGCTTGGGTGCTCGCTCGTCGAGCAGGTCGTCGTAGCTTCCGACTGGAGCGTCGATCGACACCTTCAGCCGACCGATGCCGGCTCGGGTTCGTGCCTGGTCGGGCGCTCGACCTCGACCAGCCGTTGCTGACGTTGGCGGTCCAGCGCGGCGCCGACGAGCCCGGCGAAGAGGGGGTGCGCCCGGTTGGGGCGCGAGCGGAACTCGGGGTGCGCCTGGGTCGAGACGTAGTAGGGATGCACCGCTGCGGGCAGCTCGGCGAACTCGACGAGCGACCCGTCCGGGGAGCTGCCGGAGAACACCAGCCCGGCCTGCTCGAGCTGGTCGCGGTAGGCGTTGTTGACCTCATAGCGGTGCCGATGGCGTTCGTCGACCGATGTCGTGCCGTATGCCGTCGCGACGACACTGCCCGCGGTGAGCCTGGCCGGGTAGAGACCGAGGCGCATGGTGCCGCCGAGGTCGCCGGCCCCGTCGACGTAGGCCTTCTGCTCCTGCATGGTGGCGATGACCGGGTCTGGCGTGTTGGGGTCGAACTCGCTGGAGGACGCGTCGGTGAGGCCGAGCACGGACCGGGCGTACTCGATGACGATGCACTGCAGCCCGAGGCAGATACCGAGGGTCGGGACCTGGCGCTCGCGCGACCAGTGCAGCGCCCCCAGCTTGCCCTCGATGCCGCGCACGCCGAAACCGCCGGGCACCAGCACCGCATCGACCCCCCCGAGTGCCTTGTGCGCCCCCGTCGGGGTCTGGCACTCGTCGCTCGCGACCCACCGGATGGCCACCTTGGCGTTGTGGTGGAACCCGCCGGCGCGCAGCGCCTCGGTGACCGACAGGTAAGCGTCCGGAAGGTCGATGTACTTGCCGACGAGCGCGATCTCGACGTGGTGCTCGGGATCGTGGACCCGCTCGAGCATCCGGTCCCACGAAGTCCAGTTGACGTCGCGGAAGTTCAGGGCCAGGCGCCGCACGACGTAGGCGTCCAGGCCCTCGCTGTGCAGCACCTTGGGAATGTCGTAGATGCTGGGCGCATCGACGGCTGCGGCACACGCCTCGACCTCGACGTCGCACATGAGCGAGATCTTGCGTTTGATCGAGTCGGGGATGTCCCGGTCGGCCCGCAGGACCAGCCCGTCGGGCTGCAGGCCCAGCTGGCGCAACGCCGCGACCGAGTGCTGGGTGGGCTTGGTCTTCAGCTCTCCGCTGGGGGCGAGGTAGGGCACGAGCGAGACGTGCAGGAAGAAGCAGTTGTCGCGGCCGATGTCTTGGCGCACCTGCCGGGCCGCCTCGAGGAAGGGCAGCGACTCGATGTCGCCCACGGTGCCGCCGATCTCGGTGATGATGAGGTCGGGTGCCTCACGGCCACCCGTCGCGAGGGCCCGCATCCTGGCCTTGATCTCGTTGGTGATGTGGGGAATCACCTGCACCGTGTCGCCGAGGTACTCCCCGCGGCGCTCCTTGGCGATGACGGTGCTGTAGACCTGGCCCGTCGTGACGTTGGCGCTGCCCTCGAGGTCGACGTCCAGGAACCGCTCGTAGTGCCCGATATCCAGGTCAGTCTCGGCACCGTCGTCGGTGACGAAGACTTCGCCGTGCTGGAACGGGTTCATCGTGCCCGGGTCGACGTTGATGTACGGGTCGAGCTTCTGCATGGTGACCCGAAGCCCGCGGGAGCGTAGTAGATGGCCCAGGCTCGATGCGGTGAGGCCCTTGCCGAGCGATGATGCGACGCCCCCGGTAACAAAGATGTGCTTCGTCGTCTGCTCCGCCACGGAAGGCCAGTCTATGGCATCGACGCGGCTGCGCGCGTCAGCGACTCTGCGAGTGGGCGCGTTCTCGCAGTTCCCGCGCATGCTGGAGACCGGCTTCGGTGCTGTCGCCCCCCATCATCCGGGCCAGCTCCCGCAGGCGCAGCTCCCCCTCCACGCGCCTCACCGAGCTCGCCGTGACGGCGCCCCCCTCGTCTTTGCGCACCACATGGTGAACCTGCGCGTACGCCGCGACCTGGGCCAGATGGGTGACGACGATGACCTGGGCATGCTTGGCCAAGGCAGCGAGACGGGCGCCGACGTCGAGTGCCGCCTTGCCGCCGACTCCCGCGTCCACCTCGTCGAAGACGAAGGTCGGCACGGCGCTGTGCTCGCTCGCCGCGCCGCACACGACCTCGATGGCGAGCATCACCCGCGACAGCTCGCCGCCGGACGCGGCCTTCGCCACACTCCTCGCAGGCATGCCGGAATGGGCGCTGAGCTGGATCTCGACGACATCGACGCCGCTGGGGCCGTAGCGAACCGGAGACTCGCCTCGGGGAAGCACGAGTCCGTGGCGGTCGGGCTGCCGCGACATCGCCACGCTCAACCTGGCGGTGGGCATCGACAGGTGCGCCAGCTCGGCAGTCACCAGGTCGGCCAGGCGCCCGGCAGCCCGCGACCGCGCACCGCTGAGGGCGTCGGCCTCCGCCGCGAGCCTGGACCGCAGGGCCGACACCTGCTCGTCGAGCTCGGCGAGCCGAAGCTCGACGTTCGCCAAGGCGGCCAGACGCTGCGCGGACCCGCGGGCCCACTCGAGGACCTCTTCGACCGAGTCGCCGTACCGGCGGGTGAGCCCCCGTAGCTCGGCGCGCCGCTGCTGCACCCACGCCAGCCGGGCTGGGTCCACTTTCAGGTCGGCAAGGTAGCCCGCAAGGTCGCTGCCCAGCTCGGCGGTGAGATAGCCCAGCTCCGCCGCGCGGCTTTCCAACGCAGCCAGCGCGCCGTCGTGGACGGCTACCCGCCCCAGCGCGGACCGTGCTCCCGCAAGGGCCTCCAGCGCGGCGGTCTGCTGCCCACCGGCATACTCCTCCCCGGTGAGCAGCACGTGGGCCGCGGACGCGGCCTCCCGCAGGCCTTCGGCGTGTGCGAGACGGTCTTGCTCCTCGCGCAACGCATCATCCTCGCCGGGCTGTGGGTCCACCCGTGCGATGAGCTCCAGCGCATCGTGCAGGGCGTCGCTCTCACGCGTGTTGTCCCGGTCTCGTGCCCGCAGAGCCGCGCGCTCGGCCTCGGCCGCCGCAAGGGCCTCGTAGGTGACCCGGTATGCCGCCAGGGCGTCACCGACCAACAGCCCCGCGAAGTCATCGAGCACCTGCCGGTGCTGTTCAGGCTGACGCAGCCGCCACTGGTCGGCTTGGCCGTGCACCGCAGCAAGCCATTCGCCGAGCTGGGCGAGCAGCCCGACGGGCACCGTGCGCCCCCCGACATGAGCCCGCGAGCGCCCGTCGGCTGCGACCGTGCGCGCCAGGACGAGATCCTCGCCGTCGAGCTGGCCGCCCGCCTCGTGAACCCGGGCTGCGAGCGGCCCACCCTCAGGGGCGTCGACGATCCCTTCGACGAACGCCGAGGCCGCCCCGGTGCGCACCAGCGCCGCATCGGCCCGTCCGCCGAGCAACAGGCCCAGGCCGTGCACGACCATGGTCTTGCCGGCCCCGGTTTCGCCGGTGACCACGTTGAGGCCCGGACCCAGCGCGAGGGAGGCGTCGTCGATGACGCCCAGCGCCCGGATCCGCAGCTCGTGCAGCACCCCTTCAGGGTAGATGTCGCGCCGCTCAGGCCCGTGGAGCTGCCCCCCGAGTCGAGCCGTTGCCACGCCATCCCGCGACCGACAGGTCGAACTTCTCGACCAAGCGGTCGGTGAACGGCGAGGAGGACAACCGGGCCAGCCGCACGGGCGTGTCGCTGCGTCGCACGTCGATGCGGGCGCCGGGCTGCAGGTCGACTTGACGGCGCCCGTCGCACCACATGACGCCGTGCCCCTCGGCGTCCTTGATGACCTCAACCGCCAGCCGGGTCGTCGGCCCGACGACGAGCGGGCGCGCAAACAAGGCGTGTGCCGAGTTGGGCACGAGCAGGATCGCCTCGACGTCGGGCCAGACGACCGGACCGCCCGCGGACAACGCGTATGCCGTGGAACCGGTCGGCGTTGCGCAGATGACTCCGTCGCACCCCCAGGTGGACAGTGGCCGCCCGTCGATCTCCACGGTGACCTCGAGCATGCGTTCCCGGGCGGCCTTCTCGATGCTGACCTCGTTGAGCGCCCATGAGCGGTTGTCGATGCGCCGGCCGTGGCTGACCGCGACCTCGAGCGTCATCCGCTCCTCGACCGTGTACTCCTTTCGGACCAGCCGCTCGAGGGTGGCGTTGAGGCCGTCGACCTCGACCTCAGCGAGGAAACCGATCTTGCCCAGGTTGATCCCGATAAGGGGCGCTCCCGAGCCGCGCGCCATCTCGGCGCCGCGCAAGATCGACCCGTCGCCCCCCACGATGCAGACCAGCTCGCAGCCCCGAGCCGCGTGCGGGTCGTCCACCACGGCGATCGGGCTCAGGTCGACCGGACCGAAGGAAGCTGCATCGGCGCGCGGAAGGCACACCTGCACGCCGGCATCCTCGAATCGGGCCGCGACGGCACGAACGAGGTCGAGTGCGTCGTGGCGGCGCGGATGGGTCACCAGCAGAACCCGCCGGGTCACGGCTTCTCCATCTGGACGATCCGCCTCTCCAGGTCAGCGGGTGCAAGGCGGCCGGCCTCACGCGGTGTCACCCACACTAGATACTCCTGGTTGCCCTTGGCGCCAGGAACCTGGCTGGCCATCACATCGACGACGCCCAGGCCCGCCTCGCCCGACGCCCGGCATACAGCTCGCAATGCCTCGACGCGATCGCGCGCGGAGCGGACGATGCCGTGCTTGCCGAGCCGTCCGCGCCCGACCTCGAACTGCGGTTTGACGAGCAAGACCGCATCACCGTCAGACGTCAGCAAAGCTGCGAGCACGGGCAGGACGCGGCGCAGCGAGATGAAGCTGAGGTCCACGACGAGCAGGTCGAAGGGGTCGCCCAGCTGCCCGGGAGACACATCCACGATGTTGACGCCAAGGCGTTGCTCGACGCGGGAATGGCCGGCGAGGCGCGCATCCAGCTGGCTGTGGCCGACGTCCAAGGCGACGACCCGCTCGGCTCCGTGGGCCAGCAGCACCTGCGTGAAGCCCCCCGTGGACGCTCCGACATCGAGGCAGCGGCGATGACGCACAACGAGGCCAGACGCACCGAAGCGCTCGATCGCGCCGGCCAGCTTGCCGGCTCCACGACCGACCCACTGCACCCGCGGCGATCGGACAGTGAGGTCCGCTCCGGATGGCACCGTCGCGGCCGCCTTTCGTGTCGGTATGCCGTTGACGCACACCGAGCCGTCGCGGATGAGCTCGAGGGCTTGGGACCTCGATCGAACCAGCCCCCGCCGGACGAGCTCACGATCGAGCCGGGCCGCCCCGCCGCCCGGTGTCGACGGGGCGCAGCTCACTCCGGGGCGAGGTCCGTCAGGCGGGTGGTGAGGTCGTCCTCGAGCCGCTCACCGGCTGCGATCTGGGCATCGACGTCGTCGTCGTCGGCTCGGGTGAGCAACTGCAGGGCAGCGTCAACGACCGGGTCGCCGGTCACCGGCGCACCCGCCGGGTCGGGGGGAATGCTCACCCGCTACCGGCCGTCTTCTTCGCGGTGGATTTCCTCGTAGCCGTGCTTTTCTGTGCCGCTGAGGTCTTGCGAGGTGCAGAGGCCCGCTTGGCGGTGGCCTTCTTCGTCGTGGCCTTCTTCCTCGTGGCCTTCTTGGCGGTGGCGGTGGTCTTCTTGGCGCCGGTCTTGCGTGTGGAGGTGCCTGCCGTGGAGGCTGCCTTCTTGGCAGAGGCGGCCTTGGCCGGTGCCTGCTTGGTCGGGCGGACCCGAGCGCGCATCGAGGCGGCGGTCAGTGCGGCAGGGGTGTGCTCTTCGACGAAGCGAGCCGCCTCCTCTCGAGCGCCGGCACCAGGCAGCTCCTTCACCAGCGCCTCCACGTCGGCGGCCACCTTCGCCAGCCTCGACTTGAGCACGTCGAGGTCGGCGGCCTTCGCCAGGCCCGAGCCGTCGACCACTGTGGTGACTTCGGCCCGCACGAGCGCAACGAGGTTGGCCCGCTGCGCACGCGCGGTGCTCAGCACCTCCTCGGCCATGCCCGAAACCTGGCTGGTGACGTCGTTGGGGTTGGCAATCCCCGCGACCGAGAGCAGTGCTTGGGCAACCTCCTTGGCCTTCTCCGACGTCGCGTCGGTCAGCCCGCTAGCGATCTGGATGTAACCCCGGATGGCATCCATCAACATGACGCACTCCTCGCGCTAGGTGTGCCCCAACGCTACTGCCCACCGGGGCCGCTCGCACGGCGGCCCGCCCAGGTGTCGAGCGCTTCTGCAATCGGCAGGAGCACCTCCCGATCGAGACCGGAATCGCGTAGGGAACAGATCATCGCGACTCCGGCTCGGAGCACGCCTCGCCGAGTCGCAGGGCTGTCGGTGGGCACCGAATCCAGTTCCACGACAAGCTCACTCATGTTTCGGGCAACCGAGACCCGCTCGTACCGCCAGCCTTCTGGGCTGCGCTGGACAGGCCCGTAGGGCTCGTGGAGCTCGTCGAGCCCGAGCACGGCATACGTCGGCGTCGCGGCGCCGACGGCAAGATCGCCGACGCCATGCACCCCCGTGAGCACCCACACAGAGTCCATACCGGCGGTCTGCGCACCGACGATGTCGGTCTCCAGCCGGTCACCGATCGCAAGCGTGTGCTCCAGCTGGGTTCCCAACACCCGCGCCGACTGGGTGTACAGCGGCGGGAACGGCTTGCCGACCACGACCGGCTCCGCGCCGGTCGCCGCCGCGACGGCGGCGACGAGCGTGCCGTTTCCGGGGATGATGCCGCGGTCGATGGGCAGCGTGCGGTCGGTATTGGTCGCCACCCATCTGGCGCCGGAGCCGATCGCCAGGCTGGCCTCGCCGAGGTCGGTTGCCGTGACCTCGCCGCCGTACCCCTGCAGTACGGCGACCACGTCCGGGTCGGCCGTGCGGACGGGACGAAAACCTGCGGCCCGCAGGGCTTCCAGGACACCCTCGCCGCCTACCGCCAGGACCGTCGCGTCGACCGGCAGCTCTTCGGCCAGCAGGGCGGCGCCGGCCAGCGCGCTGGTGACCACCTCGTCGGGCTGCGCCGTGAGACCGACACTGGCCATTTGCGCAGTGATCGTGTCCACCGTTCGAGAGGCGTTGTTGGTCGCGTAGACGATTCCGACGCGCCCACGGGCCCGGGTCAACGCCTCGACGGCATGTGGGACGGCCTCGCCCCCTCGGTAGACGACCCCGTCCAGGTCGCAGACGATGCCGTCGTAGCCGTCGAGCAGGGTCTGGCGCTGCGCATCTGTCATCCGGCCCCCTCCGCGGAGCCATGAGCTGGATCCTCCGGCCGCGCGGCCTCGAGCAGGTCGACGTAGGCGACGCCGTCGAGCTCCTCGAGCCGCTCGGCCGCGTCCGTGGCGAGGTCAAGGTCGGCTTCGACCGCCTGGGCGAACCAGCGCCGCGCGGCGTCACGATTCCCGAGCGCCAGTTGGGCCTCGGCATATGCGTACCGCAGCCGCGCAGCCCATGGGCGACGAGCCGGCGAGCGCAGCTGGGGCATCTCCAACTCGGCCGCGGCCGCTTCCAGCTGCCCAGCGTCGCGGCGGATCCCCGACACGACGATGGCCAGCTCGACCCGGTCGCTCGTCCCGAGGTGACGCGCCTCGGGGCTGGCCGCGATCTCCAAAGCGCGCCCTGGTCGGCCCAGCGCGCGCTCGCAGTCGACGATCAGCGCCAGCAGGTGCGAGGACCCGGACAGGCGCCGGGCCGTGCGGAACTCGGTGAGCGCGCGGGCGAAGTCTCCCTGGCGGTAGGCGACCAGGCCCAATGCCTCACGGGCGGCGGGTACCCGCCCGGCCCGCCGGACGGCGGTCTCGGCGTGTGCCCGGGCGGCGGTCGGGTCCTCTTCGAGCAACGCCGCCACCATGACGAGGTGTTTGGCCACCCCTTCGGCGTTCTCCTTGCTCAGGGTGCGCAGCTCGGCGCGGACGGAGCGGTCCAGCTCGGCGCCGCTGACGCCCTCCAGGATGGCTGGCTCGGGCCGACGTCCTGCCGTGGCGGCCAGCCGTGGGCCGCCACGACGTTCGGCCTGGGCGCCCTGGCGGTTCGGCCGCAGCGCCGCCTTCCCACCCTGGCGTCCATCCTCAGGGGCGCGCGAACGTCGGTCGTCGGGCGCTGGTTGGCGGCCGCCGCCGGATCGCTTCCCCCCGAAGGTCCCTGGCGGCCTGTGCGGCGAACCGCGCCCGGTTGCGTCGCCCACCGCGCTCGCCGGGTCCTTCCTGGCCCGGCTCCCCCCGCGGGCAAGCGGCCCGGCCCTGACGCTTTGCCCACGCTTGCCGGAGGCCGCCCCGGACTCGTTGACCATGAAACCCTGCCTTGTCGCTCGATCACGTCCGGTGTCCACCGCGTGCTCATGGTAGGCGGTAGGCACCGCAGCACGGCCGCCGTGCGGGGTGAGTTGACTCATCGGCGCCAAGGGTCGGCCGGCTATTTTGGTTTCGCACCGCAGGCACGATGCCCGGTGCTTTCGCACCGGGCATCGTGAACAAAATATGTCCGGCTGCGTCCTACTCTCCCACACCGTCACCAGTGCAGTACCATCGGCGCT
>JBIOUP010000304.1:0-10490 GCA_044867305.1 Dermatophilaceae bacterium | reverse complement strand
TGTCGGAGACGGGCTCGGGGTGGGAGCAGCCCGGTTGGTGACGGTCACGGTTGGGATCTGCTCCTGACCACCGACCGGGACCGTGAGCACCTTGGCGTTCGCCGGCCCGTCGGCGTCGCTGAGCAGGCCGCGCGCGTCGGTCTCCCAGAACGCGCAGGCGGCGCGCGCGGGCAGCGCAGTGCTCGTCAGGGACTGGCCGCCCAGCAGCTCGAACGTGCCGCTCGCGACGACGGCCGGCGCCGGCTGCTCGCCGGACAGGGGTTCCGGCGTCACCGAGCAGCTGTAGGCAAACGAGTACGGGCCCGCTTCGGCGGAATCGACGACCTGCTTGGCCATTGTTACGTCACCGAATACCAGGGCCACTCCGGTCTTGATCGGCTCCGTCGGCGGCAGCTGGACGGTTCGTCCGCCGTCGCTGAAGAATTCGGTGTGTGCGAACGAGTTCCACGCCACCATGTCCTGGATGGGATTGCTCGGCGCGGGCGGGGCTCCCATCCGGAACCGCAACGCGGTAGATCCTCCCGGTGGTAGGCCCCCCGGGAAGGTGAGGGTGCCCCGGAACGCCGAGGCGCTCGCGCCGAACGCGCTGGTCCAGCTGCTGGCCGGACACGCCGCGGGCGGGCGGTCCAGGTCGGTCGTGCACACCGGACTGCCGCTGGCGTAACCGACGTCGAGCACGCCTGGGCCGTCCTGTGCGACCGGACCGAGCAACGTGGGCGCCTGCTGCCACTGCGTGCCCCGCTGCTCCCCGGTGAGGATGACACCCGTGTCTCCCGGTGCGGGGAAGACGTCGACCACCCGGATCTCGGTGGCCGGGTTGGTCCCGGCGTTGGTGGCCCGAAGGTAGAAGTCAAAGCCCTGACCCGGCGCCACTCGCGCCACGCAGGGATAGCGGGTGAACAGCTGGGCGCCGACCGTCAGCCGCGGGCAGCTGGGGTCACCGAGCGGCAGCAGGTCGGTTGTCAGGCTGTTCATCCAGCCGAGCGTCGGGTCACCCGCGACCCACTTCTCGGAGCGAATCGCGTTGCCCGCCAGGGTGGTAACCACAGCCGCCGACGTGCAGTACAACCCGTCTCCGTAGTTCGGGTCCGCTGTTGCCGTCCCGGGCCGCCGGCCGCCTTCGGCGCACCCCAGGTCCGGGCGCCCGCTGGTTGCGCCCGCCCTGTTCTCGATGGCGCTACCGGCGGTCACGCCCGGAGCCAGCTGCATCGAGAAGGTGACCGTGATCGAGCCACCGGGAAGGAGCACCAGCCCGGGGAAGCGCCACCGTAGGTGGGTCACCCGGCCCTGCGCATCTTGAGTCGGCTCGAAGGCCGGCAAAGGGGAGTCCGGCGCACCCGCCGGCTGCTCGATGGTGTAGCTGTATGGCGAGGTCGGGTTGGCGGGCGCGAACTCCAGCTGCGTGGGCACCGGGTCGGCGATGACCGGGTCCGGGAGCGGGCCGGTGCCGGTGTTGGTCAGCGTCAGGGTGAACGGGATCGGCTCGCCGGGTGAGGCCGCGGTGTCCGGGGACTTGTCCAAGCGCAGCTGGGCCGTGCCCGCGGTGAGCCGGTGGGTGGCGGTGCTGTCGGGAACGGGGGCGAGGGCGCCGCCCTGGCGGGTGGTCTCGTACCCGCCGGCGGCCGTGTCGGACAGCGTGTCCGGCGGGGGGACGGCTGGGTCGGAGTGCAGGCCGGCCCGCGGGACGACGCCGATGCACACGCTCGCGGCGGTACACGGACCCGTCGTCGGGAAGTTGGTGCCGGGTTTGATGGTGAAGCTGTCGTCAGCGACGCTGAAGGTGATCCGGAAGCCGCGGACGTCGGCGGCGGCGACGCCGGCAGGCAAGGTCGGTGTCCGGCTGGCGGTGGGAGTGCCAGGGGTGAAGGTGCCCGCCGCGCATCCGGTGGTGCACACGTCGACCTGCACCCGGTTTGCCGACGGCGGGAAGTTGACCTGGATCGTCCCCGTCACGTCGACAGCGTCGAAGAAGTCCGGGTCGGTATCGGTCACGACCAAGCGTTTGAGCCACAGCGTCCCGGTGTTCTGTGCCGCGAGCTTGACCTGGACGGTCTGGCCCGGCAGCCCCGGGCGTGGGCGCACTGAGCTGGCCGGGCTGATCGCCTTCTGGACTGCGGCCCCCTCGCTGGGCTCGGTAGCGGTGATAGCGGCCGAACAGAAGCCAGTAGCTGGTTGGGTGTCCGATCCCACCGACGCGCAGTTCTGCAGCCGGGTGCCGATCGGCACGCCGTCGCGCAGCAGCACGCGAGCGGACATGGCGTACCGCTGACCCGGGGCGAGGGGTGCCGTGACGACAACCCGGAAGCCCAACGAGCGCTCGAGCAGGGCCGCGTCGCCGGCGTCGTACGGCACATAGCCGCTTACCCGCGGGTCGTAGACCTCCGCAGTCGCGGCCGGCGAGGCCGGCAGGTTCAGCGCGGCCAGCCGGATGCTGCCGAACGGGTTGCTGGCCGCGGTGGGATCCAGAGGGTCGAGCAGCGTCACGCCGGTGGCTGGCACCGTTCCGTTGTTGGTGAACGACAGGTTGAGCGTGCGGGGCAGGCCCGGCAGGATCGTCGGCAGCTCGGCCGACTTGACGCCTTGTAGGCGGGAGAAGGCCGGCTGGACTGCGACGGAGGCACAGCCGGCCGCAGCTGCCGCGCCCACCCCGTCGACTGAGCTCGTCGCCGTGCCCGAAGCGCAGTTCTGCACCCCTGCGGACGCTCCCCCGACCAGGTCGGCGGGTGTGACGTTGGCGTTAAGCCGGCCCTGGATGCCGAGTGTCGCCGCGGCTCCGGCGGCGATAGTCCCGTTGCCTGCGGCGTCGGTCCCCGAGAAGGTCACCTGTATGCCGTCCGCCCGCCCGGACTGGCACGGCACCGGCACGTCCACGGTGCCAGGGGGCGGCACGAACTGGCGGGTGATCGTGTCGGGACCGCAGCTGAATGCCACCTCGGCGCTCGTTGCACCCGCGGGGAAGACCAGACGAACGTTGCTCACGTCGACCTTGTCGAACTCGCCGGGCGAGGTCGCGGACGGCTCGACGATGCTCATCGTCGCGACCGGGAACGGCGAGGTGTTGCGCGCGGTCACGAGCCCGGAAACCAGGGAGCTCTCCCCGTCGACGGCCTGGCCATTGGCGGCGTAGTTGGCGTCGCTGTCCGGGAAGAAGGTCTTATCGAGGGTCATCGTCGCCTGAGCCGGCTGGACGGCATACGTCACGCACGCGGGCGCCCCGGCAACGTCGCCGAGCACGGGGTCGGAGCCGGTCGCCGTGGCGCAGTTCTCGACGTCGTCACGGCTGGTGGGGCTGTAGGTCGAACCAGTGCTGCGCAGGGTGTCGCGCAGCCTCGTGGCGACCTGGACCGAGCCGCCCGTGGGGTCGAACGGCAGGGCGGCTCCGCCCGCGCTGGTGAACACGAACCGTAGCCCGGTCACCTGCCCAGGCGACACCCCGGGCGGCAGGGAGAGGTCCGGGCCCGGCTGTGGGGCCGAAGCCGTGTAGTCCGCCTCTGTGCAGGCGGACAGCGGCCGAGTGCAGGCCAGCACGGTGACCCGGTCGGCCCCGCGCGGGAAGCTGACCGGGCCGATGCCGGTGACGTCGAACCGGTCGAACACCTGCGGGCTGGACTCGTCCAGCGTCAGCGACCGGACCTGCGCGGTCGACGACGAGGCGTTGCGCACCCCCAGGGTCATGGTGCTCGGCTCGTCACTGCCGGCCACCGCGCTGCCGTCCGACCAGGTCTTGGTCGCCACCGGGGTGACCACCCTGGGCACCTGCACGGTCACGTCGGCTCGGGCACTGGCCGTGGGCGCGTTGTCGGCGGTGACGGTCGCGGTATTCGCAACGACCGTCCCGTCGGCCACCCCAGTGGTGGCCGGGAGCCGCACGCCGACCTCAACGTTGTTCGAGGACCCGGCCGGAAGCCCCAGCGACCCAGGCGGACTGGGCGGGGTCAGCGGGATCCGGTAGGCGATCGTCAGCCGACGGGTGGCCGCGTCGTAGGAAACCGTCCGGTCGCTGGTGCTCGGCGGGAGGGCCGTCACCTCTAGCTCTGGCGGCAGGACATCGACGACGGTCGCGTTGACGCAGGACTCCGTCAGCCCCGAGCACCTCGGCACGATCGTGTACCGGAAGTCGGTGCCCGGCAAGGCGGTGACTGTGGACGCGGTCTTGTCGATGCCTAGGGTCGAAGCGGCCACGGCGGGGGAAGCGACGGCCAAGGCCCACACAGCGGTCGTGGCCAGAGCCGCCAGACACGAGGTCAACCGCAGGACAGGTGCTCGGCGCACTCGGTTTGCCACGAGTGCCTCCTTTGACCGATGACCTCGCCGCTGGCCCAGGCTAATGCAGCCGTGTCCCCCGCGGGTCACTCACCCGACCGGGTCGGTCCCGAGCGCTCCCCGCAGGCGCCCGGCATACTCGGCCGCCTCCTGCGAGGAGGAGTAGCGCAGCCGCGGCCAGAGAAAGCCCCGCAGGCCATCCCCCTTCGTGCGCGGGATCACGTGCATGTGCAGGTGCGGGACGGACTGGCTGACGATGTTGTTCATGGCCACGAAGCTGCCCTGTGCCCCCAGAGCGTCGACCATCGCCTTGGCCAGGCGCTGGCCGGCCGCGAGGAACGGATCACGCAGCCGCACGGGCAGGTCCGGCAAGGTCGGTACGTGCTCGCGAGGGACAAGCAGGACATGACCCTTGAAGACCGGCCGAGCGTCGAGGAACGCGCTCATCTGGGCCGTCTCCAGGACCAGCTCGGCGGCCACGTCGCCGGCGACGATCCCGCAGAAGACACACGCGGTCATGGATGCGCTTACCCTTCCGCCCGTTCGCACCGGCCTGCCAAAGTGAACAGCAGGTGAACTAGGTAAGAATCTTAGGCACCGGAGGGCCCTCAGCGGCGCGCCAGGCGTAGGTCACAGACCATTTACCTAGTGTGCCGAGGTATTTCACCGCAGAATTCTGCCGTGACCACCGCCGCAGTGATGCTCGCCCTGGTCGTCGTCGTCGCCCTGGCATTCGACTTCACCAACGGATTCCACGACACCGGCAACGCCATGGCGCCCTCGATCGCCACGGGCGCTCTCAAGCCGAGGACCGCCGTGACCCTATCGGCCGTGCTCAACCTCGTGGGCGCGTTCCTGTCGGTCGAGGTGGCGCTGACGGTGACCAACGCGGTCATCAACATCCAGGACAAGAGCGGCGCCCCCCGCGCCGAGCTGCTCGCCGACAATGGCTACGCACTACTGCTCATCGTGCTGGCCGGCTTGGTCGGGGGCATCGTCTGGAACCTGGTCACCTGGCTGCTCGGGCTGCCCTCCTCGTCCTCGCATGCCCTGCTCGGCGGCCTCACCGGTTCGGCCATCGCCGGCCTCGGACTCAGCGGGGTCAACTGGGTGGGCGAGGGCAACAAGCTCGACGGAGTCGTCGGCAAGGTGCTCATGCCCTCACTGATCTCCCCGGTCATCGCCATCATCGTGGCCACCTGCGGCACGTGGCTGGTGTACAAGATCACCGCACACGTGGCCGACCGCTTCAAGCACTCGCGGTTCCGATGGGGCCAGATCGGGTCGGCTTCCCTGATCTCGCTGGCCCATGGCACCAACGACGCGCAGAAGACCATGGGCGTCATCACGCTCGCGCTCATCGCCGCCGGCGCCTGGACCGACACCAAGTCCGTGCCCATCTGGGTGCGGGTCACCTGCGCGCTGGCGATTGCCATGGGCACCTATCTCGGCGGGTGGCGCATCATCCGCACCCTAGGCAAGGGGCTGGTCGACATCGAGCGCCCGCAAGGCATGGCTGCCGACAGTTCGTCCGCCGCGGTCATCCTCGCCTCCAGCCAGATGGGCTTCGCCCTCTCCACGACCTACGTCGCCACCGGCTCCATCCTCGGCACCGGCGTTGGCCGTCGGGCCGAGGTCCGCTGGAGGGTCGCGGGTCGGATGGTCGCCGCGTGGACGATCACCTTCCCGTCCGCAGCAGTTGTCGGTGCGCTGATGTGGGTCATCGGCAACTCGGTCGGCGGGCTGGGGGGGCCGCTCATCGTCGTGGCGATGCTCATCGCCCTCTCGGTGTGGATGTGGTCGCGAGCACGCCAGAACGTCGTCGACCACACCAACGTCAACCGGGAATGGGTCCCTACGGAGCGCGGCAACGCCGCCCCAGCCACGATCGGGAACCCACTCCCGAGCGTTACACCGAATCCGGTCCCCAGCCACCTGCCGTCCGTCGGAGCGACTTCAGCCCTGCAGGAGAGGCCCACAGATGAACAACGTCTCCCTCGCGTTTGACGCCGCCTGGCGGGTGCTGCTCGCCAGCCTCGTGCTCGGGGCGGGTATGCCGGCCATGTTCGCCCTCGGGGTGCGCGCGCTGGCCGTCGCCGAGGGCACCCCGGCCGACCGCTCCGGTCAGGCGGCCAAGGTGCTCAGCCGGCTGGCGGCCGTCCTGTGCTTCTCCGTTGCCATCGCTGCCGTCGCTCTGGGCATCGCCTTCCTGGTCGCCTCGGGAATGGGCAAGACCCTCTCCTTCGAGCACGTGTTCCCGACGATCGTCTCCAAGAGCTAGCCTCGCGGGGTCGCTGCGGCACCCCCCGATAGTGACCGACGGCATACCGGCGCAGCCTGCAGGGTATTGGTGCGGTGTAGCGGTGGGGTCATCATTGAGGAGTGGCGTTCATGCTGGGCCGCCTGGTGGCGTGGATTCGAGAGGGGTACCCAACAGGGGTTCCAGAGCGCGACTATGTGCCGCTCATGGCGTTGCTGCGCCGACGGTTGACCGACAAGGAGGTCAAACGAGTGAGCCGGGCCCTGGTGCGCAGCGGCACCTTTCCGGCCAGCAGGGTGGACATCGGGGTGGGCATCACCAAGGTGACCGACGAGATGCCGTCGTCCACCGACATCCAGCGCGTTCAGGCCAGGCTGGCCAAGAAGGGCTGGCCGATCGACCCGCCCCACCCGGCGCGCGAGACCGGCTAGCAGCTACACGTTGACGCCCAGCCGGCGCGCGCTGCGCTGGCGCTGGCGCTGAGCACGCAGCCGGCGAAGCCGCTTGACGAGCATCGGGTCGGCTTCCAGCGCCGCTGGCGTATCGATGAGGTAGTTGAGCAGCTGGTAGTAGCGCGTCGCGCTCATGTCGAACAGCTCCTTGATGGCCTGCTCTTTTGCGCCGGCATACTTCCACCACTGGCGCTCGAAGGCGAGAACTTCCCGGTCGCGGTCGGACAGCGGCGCGTCGGGTGCCGCGGGGCGCTCGGCCGTGTCTGCCATGGACTCCTCCGTCACGTCGTCCCCGTCACTATAGGACTGAATGACATGGCTGTCATTCATGTCCGGGCGGGTTGGGCGAAGGTCGTCGCTGCGCGCGCATCTGCCGTCCCGGTATCGCCAGGACGCACCGGTAACAGCACGGCATGGAGGGCATCCACCGTCTCCACAACCGCCCAGGGCTGCTCACGCACGAGGGCATCGCGGGTGCCGGCCCCCCACAGCACGCCGATCCCGGCCATGCCCGCTGCCCGGGCCGCACGCAGGTCTACGGCGGCGTCGCCGACGTATGCCGCGTGCTCGGGGGCCACACAGAGGCGCTCAACCGCGAGCAGCAGCGGCGCGGGGTCGGGCTTGTGCCGGACGGTGTCCTCCATCGTCACCAGGGTGTCCACGAGCCCGTCCAGACCGCACCACGTGAGCGCGACCTGAGCGGGGACCAAGCGCTTGGACGTCGCCACAGCGACCTGCGCACCCGCCGTGGCCAAGTCGACAAGCAGGCCGTCGATGCCGGCATACCGGCGTGCCAAGCGCTCGGTGTTGGACTGGTTCCATCCCGTGTAGCTCTCGAAGAGCTCGTCCGCGTGCTCCGGGGAAGCCTCCTGGAAGCACCGCAGCAGTGGCTGTCCGATCCAGCTGCGGATGCGGCTCTCCGGCAGCTCGGCCCCGAGAACGGTTCGGAAGGCGTGCTGGTAGGAGTCGATGATGAGCGCGATGGTGTCGACGAGGGTGCCGTCCAGGTCGAACACGACGGCAGGCCACCGGGGGGCCAACGCAGGGCGCACACCGGTCAGCCTAAGCGGCGTGCGCCGCCCACGCGTCGCGTCGCTAAGGTGACGGCGTGCCCAGCCGTTCCGTGCTCGAGCTCGTGGACCCTTCGTGGTCCGACGCGCTGGCGCCGACGGAGGCGACCGTGGCCGGGCTTGGTGCGTTCTTGCGGGACGAGGTTGCGGCGGGGCGGGGCTTCCTGCCCGCCGGGCAGCAGGTGCTGCGGGCCTTCGAGCAGCCGCTGGACGCGGTTCGCGTCCTCATCGTCGGCCAGGACCCGTACCCCACGCCGGGTCATCCGGTGGGGCTCAGCTTCTCGGTCGGGCCTCGGGTGCGACCGCTGCCACGTAGCCTGGAGAACATCTTCACCGAACTGGTCAACGACCTGGCCGTCCCCCGTCCGTCCTGCGGCGACCTGTCCCCATGGAGCGACCAGGGCGTCCTGCTGCTCAACCGGGTGCTGACCGTGGGCCCGGGCCGTTCCGGGAGCCACCGAGGGCGCGGATGGGAGCAGGTGACGGCCGCCGCGATCGAGGCGCTCGCACGACGTGGCGGACCGCTTGTCGCCGTGCTGTGGGGCCGGGACGCCCGGGACCTGCGACCGGCCCTGGGCTCGGTCGCCTGCATCGAAAGCGCCCACCCGTCGCCGCTGTCGGCTAGCTCCGGGTTCTTCGGCTCGCGGCCGTTCAGCCGGGCCAACCGCCTGCTGCTCGAGCAGGGCGGGGCCCCGGTCGACTGGAGCCTGCCATGACTTCCGCGCCGACCGCGGCGGCGCTCTGGTCCCGGTATGTCGCGATCGGCGACTCGTTCACCGAGGGCTTGTGCGACGTGGACCCCCAGGATCCCCAGCGGTATGCCGGGTGGGCCGACCGCCTCGCTCGTCACCTCGGGGCGATCGCCGAGGCCAACGGTCGCACCTTGCGCTACGCGAACCTGGCCGTGCGGGGGCGCCTGCTGGACGACGTCGTCGGGCGCCAGCTCGAGGAGGCGCTGGGGTTGCAACCCGACCTGGTGAGCATCGTCGGTGGCGGCAACGACATCCTGCGCAACCACACCGACGTCGACGTGCTGGCCGAGCGGCTCGAACGCGCGGTCGCCGCGATCCGCGCGACCGGCGCGGACGTGCTCATGGCCACGCCGGTGGACCCCAAGGGCGCACCGATCATTCGGCGCACGCGATCACGCGTGGCCGCCTACACCGCTGACATCTGGGGCATCGCCAACCGGCATCGCTGCCACGTCATCGACCAGTGGGGCCTGCACGCGCTGCGTGACTGGCGGATGTGGGCCGAGGACCGCATCCATCTCAGCTCCGAAGGACACCGCCGGGTGGCCCTCGCGGCGCTCGACGCGCTGGGTCATCCCACCGACATCGAACAGTGGCGCACGCCGTTGGAGCCGTTGCCCCCGGTCCCCCGAAACCGACAGGTGGCGGCCGACGCCCGTTGGGTTGCCACCCACCTGGCGCCGTGGCTGGCTCGCCGGATCCGCGGTCGCTCGGGTGGCGAGCAGTTCCGCGCGAAGCACAACGCGCTGGTCACCCAGTTCTAGCTCTGCCGCCGCAGCAGGCGCGCCTTTGCCCGCACCCAGCTGCGGGCGTCCACGATGTGGACGAGGTCGCTACGCTGCTGGGCATGCCCGTCGACCGCCTGCTGCCCACCGATGACGCTCGTGACCTGATCGAGCTGACCCGCGACATCTGCACCCGCACGCTCGCGCCCATCGTCGACGAGAGCGAACGCCGGCGTGAGTTCCCCCTCGACGTGTACCGCGTCCTGGGCAAGGCCGGGCTGCTCGCGCTGCCCTACCCCGAGGCGTTCGGGGGCACCGCCCAGCCGTACGAGGTCTACCTGCAGGTCATCGAGGAGATCGGCACGACGTGGATGAGCGTGGCGGTGGGAACCAGCGTGCACACGCTGACCTGTTTCCCCCTCGCCGAGTTCGGCACTCGAGAGCAGCAGGAGGCCCTGCTGCCCGACATGCTCAGCGGCGAGCTGCTGGGTGCCTACGCCCTCTCCGAGTCCGATGCCGGCTCCGACGTCGCCTCGATGAGCACGCGTGCGGTCCGCGACGGCACGGCATACCTGCTGGAGGGCTCGAAGGCCTGGATCTCCAACGCCGGGCATGCCGACTTCTACACGACGTTCGCACGCACGTCCGACGACGGGCCGCGGGGCCTCTCCTGCTTCGTGGTCCCGGGCGACGCCGCTGGGCTCGGCTTCAGCGCGCCCGAACGAACCATGGGCCTGCACAGCGACCCGGTCCGCCAGGTGCACTACGACCGGGTCAGGGTAGAGGAGGACCGGCGCATCGGGGTGGAGGGCCAGGGCATGAGCATCGCGCTCGCGGCCCTGGACTGCGGTCGGCTCGGCATCGCCGCCGCCGCAACGGGACTGGCCCAAGCAGCGCTCGACGCCGCAACGGCATACGCCAAGGAACGCGAGCAGTTCGGCCGGGCCATCGGGGAGTTCCAAGGGGTC
>JBIOUP010000303.1:0-9581 GCA_044867305.1 Dermatophilaceae bacterium | reverse complement strand
TAGGACTCCGGCGAGTACTCGTAGAAGATCTCGGTGTCCGGGATGGTCTCCTGCAGCTTGCGCACCAGCCGGGCGCCCTGCGTGGCGATGTCGATGATGCCGTCCTGGTCCATCCCGAAGACGACCCGCCGCTGCAGCGTGGACGTCGAGTTGTAGAAGTGCACGATCGCCGCCTTGGCGCCGCGGATGGCGTCGAAGGTACGTTCGATGAGGTGGTCGCGGCACTGGGTGAGCACCTGAATGGTCACGTCGTCCGGGATGTGCCCACCGTCGATGAGCTCGCGGCAGAAGGTGAAGTCGGTTTCGCTCGCCGACGGGAACCCGATCTCGATCTCCTTGTAGCCCATGCCGACCAGCAGGTCGAACATGCGCTTCTTGCGCTCGGAGTTCATCGGGTCGATCAACGCCTGGTTGCCGTCGCGCAGGTCGACCGCGCACCAGCGGGGGGCGTGGGTGAGCCGTCGCGCCGGCCAGGTGCGGTCAGGAACGTCGACGATGACCTGCTCGTGGAAGGGCTGGTACTTGCCGAACGGCATACCGGATGGTTTCTGTGGGTGATGCATGGTGGCGCCTCGTCATCCTCGTCACGGGGTTATGCGCGGCCGGGCACGGCTGGCTCCGCGACGAGGGGGGCCGTCAGATCAGGCCTCGCCGCGGCAGGGAAGCAGGAGCACCAGCGCCACGGGGCCAGAGTATGCCGTGCGCCCACGAGTCGTCCAATCGCCGCCTCGGCGCGCCGCCGGAATGGTGCGATCGCCCTGAGCCGCCCCCCTGCGGCTGCAAACTCCTGGAGTTGTTGCCGACTCCACGATGCATCACGGAGTGGGCAACAACTCGTGGAGTTGGCGCGGGGACTGGGTGCTCGCCCTAGCCGGCCCGTCGGTACAAGAAGACGTCGGCCAAGCCGGCTTTGGTCGTGGCCCGGGCGAAGCACCCCCGGTCCAGCTGGGGTTCTCGGCCCATCTTCTTTCCATCGATGGTCGCCAGGTTGTCGACGAGCTTAGCGACGTCCTGGCCCTCGTAGCAGACATCGGGGTCGCTTGTCTCGACAATAAGTCCGACATACGCGTCGTCCAGCCGGATGTGCACGGTCTTGGTGACACCGATCCGCTTGGCCGCCATCTGCGCGTTGCTGAAGTCGTCGGCACCAAGGGATTTCAGCACAGTGGTCTCTTTCTGCTTCTCATCCTCGGCCCAGACGCTGACGGTGCGGGCCCGGCCCCAGTTTTGATACCGGAAGTAGCTGGTGCCTAGCCCGTTGACGACGCACACCAACTCGATATCGTTCGATTTGCTAAGGTGCAGAGTGAGAATGTTGTTTCCGTTCTGACTATCGAAAACCGGCACCTTGTTTCCCAGCTGTGCCTCGCGTTCGTTAGCCGGGGGCAGCGAGGGAATCCAGATGCTCCCTGGGTAGCCGTCCAGGACCTTGTCAGCTCCGAAGGTCTTGTCCTGCGCGTACCCCTCGGCTGCGGCACTGCCTTCCAGGTAGTCGCCACGCGTAAGCGGGACTAGCCCCCGCGGCTGGTCGCACGTCGGATTCACCTCCTGCAACCGGTCTGACAGCTGCGGTGCCCACCACCCCAAGGCGATGACCACCACGATTCCACTCACGACACCCCCGACAACGCCCGACGTCAGGTTGGAGAACCAGGTCTTCATATCCTCCACAGCGGCCCCCGCGGCTCCGATGAGTCACTTCGCTCGTCCCCGAGAACCCGACGGTAGCGCCCATAACCGTCGTCGCGTGGGCGTTCGCCCTATCTCGGGGCAGGATGGGTTTATGCAGACGACCCGTTGCACGATCATCCCGCCCTACGTGCTGGGGCGCCTTGCCGAGAGCGACGACGCGCACGTCGCGCGATGCGCCCAGCGCACCATCGACAGCGATGCCACCGTGCGCGAGCGGCGCACCATCGTCTCCGAGCGCGCCGGGCGCGACCCCAAGGGTCTGCTCCCGCCGGACCTGGTCCGGCGGGCCCGCGGCTTGGAGTCCGGTCGGCGGCCCCAGGTCACCGCCACCGTGCCGGGCGTGCCCGAGCGCTCCATCTACGACGCCGAGCACGGCAGCACCCTGCCGGGCAAGCTGGTGCGAGCCGAAGGCGCCAAAGCCGTTGACGACGTGGCCGTTAACGAGGCCTACGACGGGCTCGGCGCAACCTGGCAGATGCTGTGGACGGCATACAAGCGCGACTCCCTCGACGGCAAGGGGCTGCCGCTCGTGGCGAGCGTGCACTACGAGCGCGACTACGACAACGCGTTCTGGGACGGCGCGCAGATGGTGTTCGGCGACGGCGACGGGGTGTACTTCGACGGGTTCACCTCCTGCCTCGACGTCATCGGGCACGAGCTCACCCACGGCCTGACCCAGTACACCGTCGGGCTCACCTACGTCGCCCAGTCCGGTGCCTTGAACGAGTCGGTCTCCGACGTCTTCGGCACGCTCGTCAAGCAGCTGCACAACGGCGAGACCGCCGACGAGGCCGACTGGCTGATCGGCGCAGGGCTGTTCACCGACAAGGTCCACGGCGTGGCGCTGCGCTCGATGAAGGCACCCGGCACGGCATACGACGACCCCAACCTGGGCAAGGACCCGCAACCTGCAGACATGGACGGATATCAGGACCTGCCGCACGACGCCGAGCACGACAACGGCGGCGTGCACACCAACTCCGGTATCCCGAACCGCGCCTTCGCCCTGGCGGCCACGTCGATCGGGGGCTACTCATGGGAGGCGCCGGGGCAGATCTGGTACGACACGCTCACCGGCAAGGGCATCCCCAAGGACATCGAGTTCGCCGGGTTCGCCGAGCGGACCATCGCCGCTGCCAAGAAGCGCTACGGCGCGAAGTCGAAGCAGGCCAAAGCCGTTCACGACGCCTGGGTCACGGTGAAGGTGCTGCGCTAGCCCGGACCCTCACCCGTCGAGGAACCATCCCAGGCGCATGCCGGGCGGTCGCCCCGGTTCGATATAGAACTCCCACCCGAAGAAGGCGGCGAAGGCCGGGGCCGGCATGGCCAGCGATCTCGTCATGTCCGTCACCTGGCTGGCATGCGCGGTGATCGAGGCTCGGCGCTGCTCGAGGTATGCCGCGACGTCGACTTGCCAGTGGATTTCCGTTTCCGGCGTGCCCAGCGGGTTGCCGTCGTCCATCCGGGCATCCACGTCACCCAGAGGCTCAGCCCCGGACTCTCGGGCTTGCTGCATGAGGGCCCGTACCCGATCACGGTTGAAGGTGGCTTCGAGCAGCCGCGGACGTGACCCGTCGACCATCTCGACAGCTCGCCGCACGACCCGGTGGACCTTGACGTGGTCCGGGTGGCCGTAGTTGCCGTGCCAGTCGTAGCCGACGAGCACGTCGGCCTTCTCATCGTCGAGCACGGCCGCCAGGCGGGCGGCCGCCTCGTCGAGGTCGGCGGTGTGGAAGGCGCTCTCGCCGAGGTTCTGGTCCCAGCCGGTCATGCCGGAGTCGGCGTACCCGAGCCAGGCCAGCCGGGCGACACCGAGGACCTTCGCGGACGCCTCGGCCTCCCGACGGCGCCGGTCGGCCACCGTCTCACCGGGCGCCAGGTCCTCCGGCGCCTCGCCGTGCTCGCCGTTCGTGGCGATGACGGTGACGACCCGGTGCCCCTCGGCACTCGCACGGGCCATCGAACCCGACGTGAGCGTCGACTCGTCGTCAGGATGGGCATGGACGAACACGACGGTAGCCACGGAGCCATCATGCATGGAGTGCGCAGCTCATCGACCCGTTGAGGACGCCGCCGAGTCGATGTGATGACGCGCCGAAGGCTGCGTCGGTATCACATCGACCGGTTGAGGGAGTCGCCGACGAGGATGAGGGCTAGCGTCGGGCGTGTCCAAACCACCGGGGAGGACCAGTGAGCACGGAAGGCCGCGAGTACGCCGAACGGCTGCGCGCCAAGCAGTCAGTCTGGTGGAAGCGGCGCCTGGATGTGCAGCGGCCTTACCGGCACAACCTGCGCCGCCAGCAGCTGGGCCGCACCCTCGATGTCGGCTGCGGCATCGGCCGCCAGCTGGGCGTGCTCGACCCGGGGTCGGTCGGCGTCGACCACAACGCGCACTCGGTGGCCGTCGCTCGGCAAGCCGGGCTGCCGGCATACACAGTGGAGGAGTTCCTCGCCTCGGTGCACGCCCGCGCCCGGGCCTTCGACAGCATGCTGCTGGCCCACGTGGTGGAGCACCTGCCGCGCGACGAGGCGCTCGGGGTCGTCCGCAGCTACCTGCCGTTCGTCCGGCCAGGGGGCCACGTCATGTTCATCTGCCCGCAGGAGGTGGGGTACCGCTCCGACCCCACCCACGTGCGCTTCTACGACGGAGCAGCCCTCGTCGAGCTCGCTGCGGAGCTTGGCCTGCAGCCGGGCCAATGGTGGAGCTTCCCGTTCCCCCGCCTGCTGGGAAAGGTGTTCGTCTACAACGAGTTCAACCTGGTGGCGCAGCTGCCCAGCTGAGCGCAAGCACTCCCGTCAGTACGTCAGTACCCCAGCCGCTGCAGCTGCTTCGGGTCGCGCTGCCAGTCCTTGGCGACCTTGACGTGCAGGTCCAGGTAGACCTTCGACCCCAGCAGCGCCTCGATCCCCCCGCGAGCGCTCGAGCCGACCTCGCGCAGCCGGGAGCCGCCTCGCCCGATGATGATGGCCTTCTGGCTGGACCGCTCGACATAGATGCTCACCCGGACGTCGACCATCGCCTTGGCGGCTGGCCCGCCCTCGCGCGGAACGACCTCCTCGACGACGACGGCGAGCGAGTGCGGCAGCTCGTCGCGCACCCCCTCGAGGGCGGCCTCGCGAACCAGCTCCGCGATGAGGACATCGTCCGCCTGGTCGCTCGCCTGCTCTTGCGGGTAGAGCGGGGGAGATATCGGCAGGAACGACGTGAGCACATCGCGGACGACGCTCACCTGCGTGCCGCGGGCCGCGGAGCACGGCACGATCTCGTCCCAGTGCTCGAGCTGGTCGATAGCCACGAGATGCTCGGCCAGCCGGTCGCGGTCGACCAGGTCCATCTTGGTGGCGATGGCCACGACGGCCCGGTCCTTGGTCTCGCGCAGCCCGGCCAGCTCGGCCGCGATGAACCGATCCCCAGGCCCCACTCGCTGGTCGGCCGGCATACAGAAGCCCACGACGTCGACATCCTGCAGCGTCTGGCGGACAAGGTCGTTGAGCCGCTCGCCGAGCAGGGTTCGGGGCCGGTGCAGCCCGGGTGTGTCGACCAGGACCAGCTGGGAGTGCGCGCTCGTCGAAATGCCCCGGATGGTATGCCGGGTCGTCTGCGGCTTTGACGAGGTGATCGCGACCTTCTGCCCGACGAGAGCATTGATGAGCGTCGACTTGCCCGCGTTGGGCCGTCCCACGATGCACGCGAAGCCGGCCCGGTACTCACCCGCCGAACCCGCCGCCGCCCGGTCCGGCTCAGTCGGCTCCGGTTCAGTCGGCATGGGCTCGGTCCCTCTCGCTCTCCGGCGCGTCAGCGCCGTCGGGTTCGAGAGCGCGCACGATGACCGTCGCGATGCGGTGCCGCCGGCCGGCCATCCGTTCAGCCGTGAGGGAGAGCCCCTCGACCTGGGCGGTCGAGCCGACGATCGGGACGCGGCCGATCGCCTTGGCGAGCAGCCCGCCCACGGTGTCGACCTCGTCCTCGTCGATGTTCAGCCCGAACAGCTCGCCGAGGTCGTCCACGTCCATGGACGCCGGCACCCGCAGTGACCCGTCCGGGAGCGCCTCCACGCCAGGCTCCTCGCGGTCGTACTCGTCGGCGATCTCCCCGACGATCTCCTCGAGGATGTCCTCGATCGTGACCAGCCCCGCCGTACCACCGTACTCGTCGACGACGATCGCAAAGTGGTTCTGCTCGCGCTGCATGTCCCGCAACAGGTCGTCGACGGGCTTGGACTCCGGCACGAAGTGCATCGGCCGCTTCAGGTCGTCGACCGGCAAGGCGCCGGCCTTGGGGTCGTCAGCGACCCGCTGGACGACGTCCTTGAGATAGAGCAAGCCCAGGACGTCGTCATTGTCCTCGCCGACGACCGGGATGCGGGAGAAGCCGGTACGCAGGAAGAGCCACATCGCCTTGCCGAGCGTCTTGTCGGCCGAGATGGTCACCATGTCGGTGCGGGGCACCATCACCTCACGGGCCACGGTGTCGCCGAGCTCGAAGACCGAGTCGATCATCTCCCGCTCGTCGTCCTCGAGAAAGTCGGTCTCGGTCGCCTGGTCCAGCAGGTCACGCAGCTCGGCCTCGCTCTGGAACGGCCCGTCCCGGTAGCCCTTGCCGGGCGTGACCGCATTGCCGAGGGCCACGAGTGCCTGCGCGAGCGGTCCCAGAATCCGCCGCAGCCCACGGGTCAAGGGCGCCGCCGTGAGCGCGACCGCGTCGTAGTGCTGTCGGCCCAACGTCCGGGGCGACACGCCGACGACGACGAAGGAGACCAGCGCCATGACGGCGATCGAGATCAGCAGCGCCTGGCCGATCGAGTCCACCAGGCCGATGACCGTGACGGTGATGAGCACCGCGGTCGCCGCTTCGGCCACGACGCGAAGGAAGGACAGGACCGCCAGGTGCGAAGCGGGCTCGGCAACGACGGCGAGCAGGGCGGCGGCGCCGGCCCGGCCCTCGTCGGACAGCTCCTCGGCGCGCACCCGCGACATCCGGTAGACGGCCGCCTCCGCGGCCGAGAGCAGGAATGCCGCAAGCGTGCTCAGCGCCGCCGCGATCACCAGCTGGGCCGTCATCGCCCTCGTCCGGCGAGGAAGGTCAGCAACAGCTGGCGCTGCAGCTCGGCCATCTCGCGTTCCTCGGCCGGCTCGCCGTGGTCGTAGCCGAGCAGGTGCAGTATGCCGTGGGTCGTCAGCAGCAGCAGCTCCTCGATCGGTGCGTGGCCGGCTTCGGCGGCTTGGCGTTCGGCGACCGTCGGGCACAGGACGACGTCGCCGAGGACGCCCTCGTCGGGGGCCTCGCCTTCCCGGCCAGGGCGCAGCTCGTCCATGGGAAAGCTCATCACGTCGGTTGGCCCAGGCAGGTCCATCCACTGGGTGTGCAGCACCTCCATCGCCGCCTCGTCGACGAGGGTGAGGCACAGGTCGGCGTCCGGGTGGACACGCATCTGGTCCAGGACATAGCGAGCGCACGCCACCAGCTCCAGCTCGTCCACGGCATACCCGCACTCGTTGAGGACGTCGACGCTCACCTTCGGCCAGACCTCGGGTAGGGAGCGCTGACCGGGCGGGCGGGCTGGGTGCGGGCCGCCTCGTCGCGCTCATACGCATCGACAATGGCGCTCACCAGCCGGTGGCGCACGACATCCGCCGAGGTGAGCTCGGCGAAGTGGATGTCCTCGACATCCCCGAGAATGCCGCGCACCTGACGAAGGCCGGAGGCAGTGCCGCCGGGAAGGTCGACCTGGGTGATGTCGCCAGTGACGACCATCTTCGAGGCGAACCCGAGCCGCGTGAGAAACATCTTCATCTGCTCGCTGGAGGTGTTCTGGGCCTCGTCGAGGATGATGAACGCGTCGTTGAGGGTGCGCCCCCGCATGTACGCCAACGGGGCAACCTCGATCGTGCCCGCGGCCATCAGCCGTGGGATGGTGTCCGGGTCCACCATGTCGTGCAGCGCGTCGTAGAGCGGGCGCAGGTAGGGGTCGATCTTCTCGCTCAAGGAGCCAGGCAGAAAGCCCAGCCGCTCCCCTGCTTCGACCGCCGGGCGGGTGAGGATGATCCGGTTGACCCGCTTGGCCTGCAGCGCTGCCACTGCCTTGGCCATGGCGAGGTAGGTCTTGCCGGTGCCGGCCGGACCGATGGCGAAGACGACCGTGTGGGCGTCGATCGCGTCGACGTACCTTTTCTGGTTGAGCGTTTTCGGGCGGATCGTGCGGCCCCGGTTCGAGACGATGTTCAGGGTCAGCACGTCCGCGGGCCGCTCGACCGTCTGCGCCCGCAGCATGGCGATGGACCGCTCGACCGCGTCTCGCCCGAGCGGCTGGCCCGCATCCAGGACGACGAGCAGCTCGTCGACGAGCCGCTCGACGAGGGCCACGTCCGTGCTCGGGCCGCGCAGGGACAGCTCGTTGCCGCGTACGTGCACGTCCAGTCGAGGGAAGTTGCGCTCGATGGTACCGAGCAGCTCGTCCCTGGGGCCCAGCAAGGCGACCATTGGAACCGCGGGCGGGATGGCGAGGGTGTGGATGGGTCGCGCCGAGCCCTCCTCGGGGACCGGCTCCGGACGATGCTCGACGTCTGTCATCTCGGCGCCCAGTCTACGTCTGTGGTGCCCCAGCGGCCTCCGCCTCAGCCCGGCGGCCAGGCGAGCTGGCGCCCTCCCATGACGTGGACGTGGGCGTGGTAGACCTGCTGGCCAGCCTCGCTGCCGGTGTTGCTGAGCAGGCGCCACCCGCGGTCCAGACCCTCTTCGTCAGCCACCGAGGCGGCCAGGTCGATGAGATCGACGAGCTCGTCGGCATACTCGACCAGCTCCCCGAGGTCCTGGACATGCCGGCGGGGGACGACGAGCACGTGCACGGGCGCGACCGGCTCGATGTCGCGGAACGCGAAGCTGTGCTCGGTCTCGGCGACGACTTCCGACCTCAGCTCGCCGGACACGATCTTGCAGAATAGACAGGTCGGCGCGCTCATACGGGCGAGACTATCTGTCAACCAGGGCGGATGCTCCGGCGTCGAAAGGATGTGACCCCGATCGGTGCGCTCGAGCCGGCCCCGAGCACGCAGCCCTCGAGCACAGGGCCGTCGAGCATCGGGCCGCTCTCGGCTGACGAGGCATTGACCGGCCTGTATGCCGTCCATTGGCGGGGTCTGGTCCGGCTGGCTTGGCTGCTGCTGCATGACCAGCAGGGCGCCGAGGACGTCGTTCAGGAGGCGTTCGTCGCGATGCACAGGCGATGGCCGCAGCTTCGCGACCGCGAGAAGGCGCTGGCCTACGTTCGAGCCTGCGTCGTCAACGGCGTCCGGTCGGCGCAGCGGCACGAGCGGGTGGTCCGTCGCGAGTCGACGGCCGAGGCCGGCCGGGCCGACGCCGCAGGCCGAGCAGTCGCGCCGAGCGCCGAAGCAGGCGCCCTGAGTCTCTGGGACAGCGAGGCCATGCTCGCCGCGGTGGGGCAGCTGCCCCGGCGCCAGCGCGAGGTCCTCGTCCTGCGGTACTACGCCGATCTCACCGAGGCGCAGATCTCCGACCTCCTCGGTATCAGCGCCGGGTCGGTCAAGGCGCATGCGCACCGCGCCTTGGCTAGCCTGCGAGGCCGGGTGGACAGCTCATGACCGAAGGGACGGTGCAGCGATGACGGAAGACATGACGCCAGGTCGCTTCACCGACCTGGAGGAGGGCCTGCGCCGCTCTTTCGCCGAGCAGGCCGAATCGATCTCCCCGAGCGAGCGCCTTGCCCAGATCCGATCGGAGATCGACGCCAACCCGCGACGCCGAGTCCGCGCCTGGCTGGCGCCGGTCGCGGCCAGCGTAGCCGTCCTGCTCGTCGGCGGGCTGGTCTGGCTGCTGCTCGTGCGGCCCAGCGGATCAGGTCCGGTCGCAGTCGTCACCGACACGGCGACCA
>JBIOUP010000302.1:0-5688 GCA_044867305.1 Dermatophilaceae bacterium | reverse complement strand
GCCGAGGTCAGCGCCGTGTGGACCCGCCGCCCGGGTCGCCCGAACGCGCCCGCGTCCATCGACGAGCCGTCCGTCCGGGAGCTGGTCACCCAGGAGGCCGACCTGCTGGTGCACGACGTGTGGGAGACCCTCGAGGTGCTGCACGTGCCGGCACCGGCCGCCGTGGTCCGCCGGGCGGGGCTGAAACTGCGTCAGCTGCAGCTGGCTGCAGCGGCCGGCTTCGCGATCCCCGACACGGCGGTCGGCAACGACCCGGCCGACCTGCGGGCCCTGTACGAACGCCATACCATGATCGTCACCAAGCGAGTCGGCAGCGGTCCGCTCGGCGCCACCCCCGACCGGCAAGCCACGGCCGGGCGCCCCACCCGACCGGTGCGGCCGCGGGACCTGCTGTATGCCGACGACATGCGGCTGTGCCCGGTGGTCGTCCAGCAGTACATCCCCAAGTCTCTCGAGCTGCGCGTCACCGTCGTCGGTCACGACGTGTTCGCGGTCGCCATCGACTCCCAGCGCAGCGCTCGAACCCGCCATGACTGGCGCCACTACGACCAGCGCACCACAGCGATGTGGGCCTTCGACCTGCCGGATGAGATCGCCGAACGGTGCCGGGCCCTGGTTCGCCGGCTCGGCCTCACCTACGGCGCGCTCGACCTGATCCTCACTCCCACAGGGAGATACGTGTTCCTCGAGCTCAACCCGAACGGCCAGTACCTGTGGACCGAACAGGAGAGCGGCCTGCCCATCTCGCAGGCTCTCGCGACGATGCTCATGGAAGCCGGGCGGCGACCCGCCGCAACCCAGCCGAGGGGGGTGTGCGCGTGAGCGTCGACCACGGTCTCCTCGCCGAGGTCGCCGAGGCCTTGGACCAGGCAACCGACCCAGCCGACGCCAGGGCGCGCGTGGCTCGGCTGCGGCAGCGCCACACCGGGACCGACCTCAGCCTGACCGTCGACGTCGAGCCCTACGACGCCAGCGCGGCCTACCACGTGTCGATCCACGACCGCGGCGGGCCGGCGTGGTCGCTCGCGAAGGCCCCGTCCGGAGGCCTGCCGTGGCCGCTGCGTGGCGTGGTCCGTTCCACGGAGCGCGACCTGCTGCGGGTGGGCGAGCGGGTCCTGCAGGTCGACGAGGCGATCGCCTGCCTGGACCACGTCTGGTCCGACGAGCGGCTGACCGAGCGGCTCGTCGCTGCCACCCTGGTCCAGCAGGCCATCGAGGAGCGCAGCCTGACCCTCGACGCTCGCGAGCTGCAAGCCGCCGTCGACGCCTTCCGTCGGGCCAAGGGCCTGCACACCACGGAGACGACCCGAACCTGGCTGGAGCGGCAGGGGCTCGCCCTCGCCGGCCTGGTCGAGTTGGCCCGCGGCAGCGCCCTCGTGGCGCGGCTGCGGGCGCAGGTCGTCGCCGAGGCGTCTGCAAAGGAAGTGGCGAACCTTGCCGAGCGCCTGGTCAACGTCCATGTCGCGTGGACCGAGCCGGCCGACCGCGACACTGCTGCCGCGTTCGCCACGGACCCAGCCACGGTCATTGCGGCCGCCCGTAACGGGCGCAACACCGGCATCGCCCGGTGGCGGGCCGAGGACGTGCCCGAGCTGTTCGCGACACTGCTGGACGCACCGGTCGATGAGGTCGTCCGGATCGCCGATGGGCGCATTCACGCCGTCGTGCTGGCCCGCACCCGCGCCATTTCTGAAGATCCGGACACCCAGCGCCGACTGGAACAGCTGATCTTCGAGCAATGGCTGGCTGCCCGACGCGCCCAAGTGCAGGTCGAATGGCTCTGGGGCGTCAACGCCGTGCTGCAGCCTGCCCTGGCGAACGGGTGAGCTCGGTGCGCCGGCTGGCTCCCTGGGCGCGGCGGCCCCGGAAGGTCCCGGTCGTCCTGCAGACCTCCGCGCGGGACTGCGGTCCGTCCTGCCTGGCCATGCTGCTGGCGGCCCACGGTCGCCGAGTGCACCCGCGCACGGTCCGCGAGATCCTCGACGCCGGGCACGACGGGGTGACCGCCTTGGACTTGCGCGATGCGGGACGTGACTTCGGCCTGCCGCTGCGGGCCATCCGCGTGGCCCCCACCGCGCTTCGCGACGCGGGCCCGGCATCGGTTCGTATGCCGGCCATCGCCCACCTGTCCGGGCAGCACTTCGTCGTCGTCGAGGGCCTGGCGGCCACGCTGCGCGGGCACCAGGTCCGGTTCGTCGACCCGGTGGTGGGCCGGCGTCAGCTGCCGGTGGCCGAGTTCGCGCAGATCGCCTCAGGGGTGTTCCTCACCCCAGCTCCCACCCCGGCGCGGGCGGGTCGCACGTCAGCCGCCCGGCATACCCCCAGGCACCGGGCGCCATCCGCCACCCGGCGCGCGCTGACCCAGCCCGAAGCGAGTGACCCCGAAGGCAGGCGATCCCGCAAGGCGGTATCGGACCGACGTCAGGTGCTCGCACCGCTGCTACGGCGGTGCAGAGGCGTGCTCGCCGCCATCCTGGCCGCCTCGGGGGTGATCGCGCTGCTCGGGCTGGCGACGCCGGTGGTCACTGCGACCGTCGTCGACCAGCTCGCGGCAGGGCGTCAGCAGGGGCCACCGCTGCTGGCCGCCGTCGGCGCGCTGGCCGCAACCACTGGGCTGGTCGGCCTGCTGCGGGCCGGTGTGCTGGTGTCGGCGCAGCGTCGGATGGGCGCCCTGCTCGCCGTCGAGACCGTGCATTCGCTGCTGAAGGCACCCCACCGGTTCATCGCCAGCCGGGAGGGCGGCGACCTCATCGCCAGGGTCACGTCCGCGGACATCGTCCGCGACACCCTCACGGGACCGTTGGTGCAGAGCATGGTCGACGGGGTCCTCGTGGCGTCCTACCTCGCGGTGGTCACGGTGCTCGACCCAGGGCTTGGGGCGCTGGCGGCCGTCCTGGCCGTCGGACAGCTGGGGTTTGCCGCGTTGGTCTCCCAGCGGACCCGGCTGCTGCGCCGCGAGGAGGTGATCGCCGAGGGGCAGGGCATCTCCCGGCTGTCGGAGGCGATCGACGGCTTCGACACGTTGCGGGCATCCGGCTCCGAGCATGTGCTGGCCTCGCGGTGGCGCACGGCATACGACCGGCAGCTGGATGCGGTCACCTCGCGGCTGCGCACGGTCGGGCGCACCGATGCCGCGCTCATGGCGGCCCGCCTCAGCTCTCCGGTCCTGCTGCTGCTTGTGGCGGCAGGCCGGGCCACCGACTCCCCCGGACGGGCCATCGGGGTGGCGGTCACCGCGGCAGCCGCGCTCGGTCCGATCGGCACCCTGGCAACCTCGCTACGGACCCTTCAGGAGCTCGGCCCGCTGCTGGACCGCATCGGCGATGTCGCCCAGGCCCCACCCGAGCAGCCCGCGGGCCTTCCGGCTGCCGGCTCGATCCGCGGCGCGGTCAGTGCCCGGCGGGTCAGCTTCCGCTACGACCGGCGTTCCCCGGTGGTGCTCGACGGGATCGACCTCGACGTGCCGGCCGGAGCCAAGGTCGCGCTGGTCGGACCCTCCGGCTCGGGCAAGTCCACGTTGGCCAACCTGCTCGCCCTGCTGCATCCTCCGACCGACGGGCGAGTGCTGCTGGACGGCACGGACGCCCAGTCTCTGGACCTGAGCTCGGTGCGCCGCCAGCTCGGCGTGGTGCTGCAGACCCCGTTCCTCGTTGCTGGCACCGTGCGCGACAACATCACCCTCGGACGCTCCGACGCGACCGATGCCGACGTCCTGGCCGCCGCCCGCCTGGCGTGCATCGCCGAGGAGCTCGAGGCGATGCCGCTCGGCTACGAGACCCAGGTCGCGCTCCAGGGCGCCGGCCTGTCCGGCGGCCAACGCCAGCGGATCGCGCTGGCACGCGCCCTGCTCGGCTCGCCTGCCCTGCTGGTGCTCGACGAGGCGACCAGCGCATTGGACCCCGGTACGGAGCGGGCAGTCGACGCGAACCTGCGCCAACTGAGGATGACGCGGATCGTCGTCTCACACCGGGTCTCCACCGTGGTCGACGCCGACCTGGTCGTCGTCCTGAACGGCGGGCGCATCGTCGAGCACGGCCCGCCCGAGGTCCTGCTGGAGCGGGACGGCCCGTTCCGTCGCATCGTCGAGCTCGACCGCTCGCGGATGCCGGCGGCGTCGGCCAACAGCAGCGCCTGACCTTCGCGAGCGGAGGCTAGTGGTTGCCAAATCGGCCCTGGGTTCAACCATTTCGCTCCGCTCGCCGAACCGTGCGCTACGAGGGAGACGACGGATCGCCGCGCCCCACGACAAGCAGCCACACGCCCACTCCGGCCAGCGTGATGGCGGTGAGGACCATCGACCCTGGCAGGTCCCACACGGACAGCACTCGCGCGAGGACAGCCACGAGAACGACCGCGGCCGACACGGTCGCCAGCCGCCGCACCCACAGCAGCCCGAGGGTGGCATCGACGGCGGCGTCCGGCGGCGCCCCGGCAACGAAGGCGGTCGCGGCATGGGCACCCAGCCCGACGAGGGCGGCGGGCAGCACCAGCCAGGAGAAGTCGGGGACGGCAACGAACCACACCGCGCCGAGCAGGGTCCAGCTCACCAGCGGCACAGAGGTGTCCGGCCATCGGGCACATGCGACGCCGATCCCCGCCACTACCAGCCACCCGGGCGACAGCCGGCCGCCAGCGCCGTGCGCCAAGGCGATAAACGCAACCGGTGTCACAACGACGACACCGCGGGCCACCGCGACCTGCCGCCCCCACGGCAGGTGCATGTGCCTCATCGGTGGGCCATCCGGGCTGGACCGCGGCGAGCGAGTCGGCCCATGACGACGTCCAGGCTGCCGGGACCAGCCCAGGCGACGACCGGGACGCCGGCTGTCCGCAGCCGGTGCACCTCTTCGTCACGGTCCAGGCGGCGCAACCGCCAGGCGAGCGCGGCGTACACGTCATCGGGGCGTGCGGTGAGATGTGCGGGCAGGGTGTCGATGACCACCGTCGGCAGACCGCTGCCAGCAGCGGCGGCGACGAGGCCGACGATGGCCGGGTGGACCAAGGGGCTCAACACGATGACGAGCGACCCGGACGCCAGCCCGGAGAGCGACCGGACCTGGCTTGGGTCACGGTCGCTGGCTGGATGAATGTCGGCGAGCGCGCCCAGGAAGCGCACGAGCTGACCCCGGCCCGAGCCTGGGGACACGCGAGAGACACCCCCGCTTCCCAGCACTCGCAACGAGATTCGGTCGCCCGCGCGGGTGAAGTGCTCGGCCAGGGCAGCGCTGGCCCGCACCGTCAGGTCCAGGCTCGTGGGCCGCCCGTCCAGGCCCTCGCGCGGACCGAGGTCGTTGAACGCGTCGACCACGAGCACGACGTGGGCGTCGGCGTCGGCATACATGGTGCGCACCTGTACAGTGCCGGAGCGCAACGTCGACGGCCAGTGGACCCGCCGGAGCCGATCGCCGGGCTGGAACGCTCGGATCGTCGCGAACTCCGTGCCGGCACCCGGTCGCGCAGACTGGTTCTGGCCCACCAGTCCGTCCGGGTGAGCAGTCATGGCCGCCGAGTCGTACCGGTCGGCCTTTGGTACGGCCCTGACCCGGAAGGCACCCAGCTGCTGGATCGGGGTCCGGTAGGCCCACCACGCCGAGCGGGACGCGACCAACCCGGGGCCGACCCGCCGGACCCCCCACCGGGTCACCCGAGCCGCGAGCGCCCGCTCGATGGGGCCAGCGTCGGCTGACC
>JBIOUP010000301.1:0-12143 GCA_044867305.1 Dermatophilaceae bacterium | reverse complement strand
TCGTTGGGGAGGCACCTGACGTCGACTCGGCGGTGTCGGTCATCAGGGAGGTCCGGCCTGACGTGGTGCTGCTCGATGTGCATCTGCCCGGAGGGATGGGCAACGGGGGCGTCGACGTGCTCATCGGCTGCCGGGGGGTCGAGAGCCAACGAGGGCAGCCGGTGCGCTTCCTGGCGCTGTCGGTCTCGGACGCCGCCGAGGACGTCATTGCCGTGATCCGCGCCGGCGCGCGGGGCTATGTGACCAAGACCATCTCCGGGTCCGATCTGTCCCGGGCGATCAGGCGGGTCTCCGATGGCGACGCGGTGTTCAGCCCGCGCCTGGCGGGCTTCGTGCTGGACGCCTTCGGTGCGGCCGCTGGCGAGATCGCGGAGGTCGACGAGGAGCTGGACCGGCTCTCGGCTCGCGAACGCGAGGTCATGCGGCTCATCGCTCGCGGCTACCAGTACAAGGAGGTAGCCAAGGAGCTGTTCATCTCGGTCAAGACGGTCGAGACGCACGTGTCCTCCGTGCTACGCAAGCTGCAGCTGTCCTCGCGTCACGAGCTGACGGCATGGGCGGCTGGGCGGCGCCTGCTCTGAGCGGGCGTTGTCCTGCGAACCGGCGTCCGTGAACGGAGCGTCGTGGTTGCTTCAGGTGCCGCGAAGCAACCGTTAGGCTCCGCTCGCGAGATTGGCCAGCCACTCACCGAGCACTCGGGCACTGTGGTCGACCAGGCTCGGCCAGTCATGGGCGCCCTCGTCCGCTTGGTCGGACACGTGCTTGACCAGACGTACCGGCACCCCGTACGCCATGGCTGCGTAGGCCACGGCATACCCCTCCATGTCGACGAGTGCCGCATGCCGCGCCAAGCGGGCCCGCACGACGGGGTCGGTGACGAAGACATCGCCCGTCGCGAGGATCACGGGATCAGTCTGGGTCGGGCGAAGGACCAAGCGGTCTTTCGGGTCTTCGCCCAGCGAGCGGATGAGCGAGGCGTCGATGTCGTGGTTGAACACGACGTCGATCTCGTGCAGACCAGTGAGATGGTCATGCAACGCCCCGGCTGTGCCCACGTTGACGACGGTGAGGCTGGAGGGGTGTTGCTCTGCGCCGAGCGCCGCAGCCGTGGCGGTGGCGGCCGCCGTCTTGCCGATGCCCGTGATCACGAGGGGCAGGTGCGGCGGTACGTATGCCGCCTCGCGCCGGGTCGCTGCGACGACCAGCACGCGATGCATGCCGGCAGGTTACGGCACCGCCACCGGTGCGCGTGCCGCGGCGTCAGTGCCCGGAGATGCTGTGCAGTGGCTCCTGCGAACGGTCCTTGATGGTGAGCACGGTGACCAGGCTGATGAGCGACATCGCGCCCAGGTAGAAGGCCACTGAGACGACGGTGCCGGACTGCTGGCTGAGGAACTCGGCGATCGTCGGAGAGAACGCGCCGCCCAGGATCGCCCCGATCGCGTACGCCAACGAGGCCCCGGACAGGCGGATGCGGGCGGGGAACATCTCGGCGAAGAGCGCTGACTGCGGACCATACGTCAGGCCCTGTGGGATGGTCACGCCGATCAGGGCGATCGCCACCGTGAACAGCGTGCCTTGCTGGACGAGCACGAACATCGGGTAAACCCAGAGGATCGCGAGGATGTAGCCCACGGCATACACCTTGATGCGGCCGACGCGGTCGGACAGCACGGCCCCGATCCACGTCGTCACGCCCCAGGTCGCGGCGGCGACCATGACCCAGGTCAGCACGGATGTCTGGGAAAGCCTCAGCGTGCGGGTCGCGTAGCCGAGGATGAAGCCGCCCGTGAGCATGTAACCCAGGGAGTTGTTTCCGACGAAGGTGAGCGCGGCCTTGATGACGTGCTTGCCATTGGTGGCGAGCAGCTCCTTCATGGGGGCCTTGGACAGCTTCTGGTCGTGGCGCAGCTCGACGAAGACCGCGCTTTCCTCCACGCGGCGGCGGATGTAGTGGCCCACGGCAACGAGGACGATGGAGAACAGGAAGGGCAGCCGCCAACCCCATGACTCGAACTGCTCGGGCGTCGTCGTCGCCGAGATGACGGACAGGAACCCGACCGCCAGCAGCATCCCGGCGGGGACTCCCAGCTGAGGGAACGCACCCATGAAGCCGCGTCTGCCGTGGGGAGCGTGTTCGACCGCGAGCATGGCCGCGCCGCCCCACTCGCCGCCTGCTGAGAAGCCCTGCAGGCACCGCAGCAGGATGAGCAGGACCGGCGCCCAAATCCCGATCGAGGCCGTCGTGGGCAGCAGACCGACGAGGGTCGTCGCGATGCCCATGAGGATCAGGGTGAAGATGAGCACGGTGCGCCGCCCCACCCTGTCGCCCATCCGGCCCATGACAATGGCGCCGGCAGGACGGAAGAAGAAGCTCACCCCGATCGTGGCGAGGGAGGCCAGCTGCTGCCACTCGCCCAAACCGCTGAAGAACAGCTTGCCGAAGAGCAATGCGGCGACGTTGGCGTAGATGAAGAAGTCGTACCACTCGATAGTCGTGCCGACCATGGTCGCCATGGCGACCCGGTGGTACTCCGTCGGGGGAGTGACCGCCCCAGCGGTCTCGAGGTAGACGTCCGAGCTGCCGTCGTCTGAAGGGGGAACGCGCTGCATAGATCGTCCTTGATCTAGGGGGCTGACTATGGAGAACGATGTGACGGTATGCCGCGATACGACTTGCGATGGTAGGCCCTTAGGCCCCCGAAAATGTGTCCGGTTGGCGCCATTCCACCCAGCGGAACTGCGCTGCCGTTCAGATCGAGAGATCGGTGGCGGCGAGGCTTTGGACCGCCTCTGTGGGCCCCGTCAGGGACACCGACGCGACCGATCGGCGGCCGTTGCTGTAGAGCAGCAGCTCACCGACCCGGCCCTCCACCACAACCGACCCCAGCCGCCCCGCCGGCCGCGCCTCGAAGCGGCCCAGCTCGTGTGCGTCAAGGAGAACTCCCACGCTGGCGCGTCGGTAGAGGAACTTCGCCGCGCGCTGCAGGTAGCTCCAAAGCGCTGCCTCGTGGTCGGCCGACAGGTCGCGCGGGGTCCACCCCGGAGCAGCCCTGCGGACATCCTCGTGGTGGACGAAGAACTCGAGCAGGTTGGTTGCCTCGTCGAAGGGTGCGAGCGTGGTCAGGCTCCAGCGGGGCGGTCCGCCTCGAAGCGTGGCCACCAGCTCCACATACGGCGCCTTGGCCCGTTCCTGGATGGCCCGGTCGAGGCGGGCTTGCAGCGGCTTGACCCATTGCCCAGCCACCAGGTCCAGGCGCGTCTCGCGCAGAACCAGGTGCGCGGCCAGCTCGCAGGCCCGCCACGGCTGACACAGCGTCGGGGCCTCGGGGCCGACAGTCAGCAAGGTGTCACAGAGGGCCTGACGCTCGCCGGGAGCGAAACGGGTCACGGCTCGATGGTGTCACGCCTAACCTTGCCAGGGTGATCCACCTGGTCCGTCCGGATATCTCCCGACATCGGGAGTGGCTGGACCTCGTATCGGAGTTCCAGGGCGCCCACCTCGACGGGTCCAGCCTGCCGGACTCGGCCGTCAAGGGCGTGCATGACCCGGAGACGTTCGGCCGGTGGGTCCTGGCGATGGCGGACCAGGAGTCCGGCCGCCATGTGCCCAGCGGACGGGTGCGATGCACATCGCGGTGGATCGCCAGAGACGGCGATCTGGTCGGCATGATCAACCTGCGTCACGAGCTCACCGACGTGCTGTTCAGCCAAGGCGGACACATCGGGTATGCCGTGCGGCCCACCGCGCGCCGTCAGGGCGTAGCACGAGCGGCCCTTTCGCTCATGCTCGGTGAGGCAGGCGCGCTCGGGATCAACCCGCTGCTGCTGTGCTGCCGCGACGACAATGTCGCGTCCATCCGCACGATCGAGGGGGCCGCAGGAGTTCTGGAGGATATCCGCGACGGCTGGCGCCGCTACTGGATCACGGACCCGGCTCGGCCGCGCGGGTATGCCGTGCGCGCGCTCGACGAGGAACCGTTACGCGGACTCTATGTCGAGCTTCCTCTGGTGACGCCAGCGGTCGCCGAGGCGATGCGCGGCAACATCAGGGACCCGTTGTGGGCCAACGGTTTCCCTCGCCAGGATGATGTCGACGCGCTGGGGTCAACCACCAGCCAGGGATGGACCGAGCGCCGATGGGGAGCCCGGCTGATCATCCGGCGCAGCGACGGGGCGGCTGTCGGTACGACCGGGTTCCTCGCTCCCCCCGACGAGCGTGGCCAGGTGGAGCTCGGGTACGGCCTCGTGGAGGCCGCCCGTGGTTGCGGGCTGGTGACGGACGTCCTGCTGCTGGGGGTGCCCGCCGCTGAGGCAGCCGGAGCCTCGGTGCGGGCGCGGGCCGCGGTGGACAACATCCCCAGCCGCCGGGCGTTGGAGCGGGCCGGGTTCCTGCTGACCGGCCGCGCCGACGGTAAAGGCGGGCTGCGTTATGAGCGGCCGCGGCCGTGGCGGTTCTGGACCGCCGACCTGTAAACGCAGGCTGGAAGGGCGGCGCAGGCTGAGGGTTCATCCCATGGACTTGGCTCCGTCGATCGTTTCCCGAATGATGTCGGCATGCCCGGCGTGCTGTGCTGTCTCGGCGACGATATGGACGAAGACTCGTCGAGCGCTCCAGCGTGTGTCGGGAGGGAACCATGGCGCCGAGGGCAGCGGCTGTGCCTGGTCCAGGCTCGGCAGCGACCGCATTAGGGCGTCGGTCCGGGCCGCCACGTCGTCGTAGTGCTGCAGGATCCGCTCGAGGGTGTCACCGGGGAGCATCCGGAAGTCGGCAGTTCGCTTGCTGTAGTCGGGGTCGCCCTCAAAAGCCGTGGGCCCCTGCAGGATGAAGTCCACCCAGGTCCGCTCCGTCGACGCCACGTGCTTGATAAGCCCCCCCAGGCACAGTTCGCTCACCGTTGGACGCAGGCCGGCTTGTTCGTCGGTCAGGCCTCGCACGGTCAGGCGGAACAGCAGGCGGTGCTTGCCGAGTGAGTCCAGCAGGTCGGCACGTTCTTGAGACAGCTGCGCCTCGTCCGGCGCCTCGATATCCGGAGTGCTCATCCTGGTGGCTCCCTTCGGCGTTGCCCGCGCTGAGTGTCTGTGCTTGCTGGAACTTGGGCAGGCCGCCAGCGTAGAGGCCGGGTCCGACACCTGCGCGCAACGTGCCGTCCCGGCGGCTCGGCGGATGCGCAGCTTCTCGGCCCGCAGGATCCGCCTGTGCTCCTCTGCTGTCCAAGGGCTCATTCGGCTGACTCCCGTTGGCTCTGTGTGGCGGCCGCCAGGCGGATTGCTTCGAGGTCGGCACGGAGGGCGCGCGCGCGTTGCGGACCGATGACGTCGGCGACGAGCTGCTCCGCCTCCGGCACGAGTTCCTGAGCGATGGCGATGACCTCTCGACCGGCGTCCGTCGGCTGCACAAGCTTGGCGCGACGGTCCCCCGGGTCGGGCACGCGGAGGAGGTAGCCATGGCGCTCCAGGTACTGCACCAGCTCCGCCATGGCCTGCTTGGTCATCTGCGCCCGTTCGGCAAGCTTGCTCACCGTCGTGCCGGTGTCGTCGAGGTACTGAAAGACGGCGCCGTGGGCCGGACGGACGAAACCATGCCCACGCTCCGCCAGCCGAATGACCACTAGCCCGTTCAGCTCCCGGAACGCCTCACGAAGCAGGACGATCGTGTTGACGGGGCGACGGCGCCCGAACGTCATCGGACGCACCATTGACATCGACAAGGCTCCTGTCTACCCTCGGAATATGGACATGATACCTGTCGATCGGTCGAATGCGGAGCGGCGCATGCTCGGCACCGACGAGCTCACCGTTCTCGCCACTGGGCAGCAGACCGGCGGGGACATCTTTGCGGTGGAGATCCGCATGCCGTCCGGCGGTGGCCCTCCACTCATGCACCGGCACGCACCGAGTGAGATCTACTACGTCCTCGAGGGCGAGTTCACCTTCTACGTCGGCGAGCCGCCTGCGTCGGTACGGCGAATCCCTGCTCGCGCGGGCGAGGTCGTTCCGTTGGCCGGCAACACTGCGCACACGATCCGGAACGAGTCGTCAAGCGACGCAGTCGCATTCGTCGTGCATTCACCAGCGGCAGTCATGGACGGCTTCTCCCGCGCCTTGGCCGCCCTGCCAGCTCACGAAAGTCCGAGCATCGACCACGTGCTGGCTCTCGCGCAGCAAAACGGGATCGAGATGCTGGGCCCAATCCCAGCAATGATCTGAGCCCGGTGCTGTGCCAGCAGCGAACGGGCCTGTTTGGCGCACCATCCTCATCGGCTGACGGCGCGTCCTGCGTATGGTCGGCGAACGGGAGAAGTTCCAGCCCGAGGTCTTCGGCCGCGTGAGCGCACCATGCGTTAGCGAAGCTGCGCGTGGCCAACGGCCGAGCGGGCTGGGACGGACGCAGCGTCGCCTCAGAAGACATCAAGCGGAACGGCGGAACGCCGTGCAAGATCAGCTGTGGCATGCCCTGCAGCGCGATCGTTGACATCGCTTTCGAGGGTGGCGGCCCTTGTCGCTCTAGGGTGCTCGCCGCGCTACGCCGATGAGCGCCGTCTGCGGGAGTCCTTCGGGAGTGGAGTGTGTGCGCACGACGTCTGCGAAGGCTTCGCCGGCGCGGTCGATGCTCTGCGGGGGCAGGTTGGCGAACAACGGGCGCAAAGGGGGAGTCCAGTTGGGCAGCTGCCGGAAGAAGTCGGCGGGGTCAGGCAAGGCCGCGTGATGCGTCACCTCGTGCACCGCGATGTCGGTGAAGCCGGACTGCCGTAGTGCCTGTTTCAGGCCGGCGGGGCTGCACAGCCATGCCCACGAGGGTGCAGGTGGCGCGGCGAGGTCCGCGTCGACGTGGGTGAGGGCGGCGGCGATCAGCTGCGGCAGTCCGGTTCGAGTCAAGTCCCAGGTTGCGATGCCGACCCGGCCCGCTGGCCGCAGCACGCGGTGGAGTTCTCGCAGGCCGGCCACCGGATCCGGGAAGTACATCAGCCCGAACGTCGAGGTTCCCAAGTCGACGCTGTCGTCATCCACCAGCAGGTGCTGACCGTCCATAACTTGGGCACGCCCCGGCAGACCCTCCGCGGCCAACTGGCGACGCATCACCTCGACCATGCCCGCCGCGAAGTCAGTCGCCAGGACGTCCGCGCCACGCCGGGCAGCCTCGAGGGCTACCGCCCCCGTACCGGCAGCCACATCGAGCAGCATCGGTGAGCCCGTTCCCGCGGTCAATCCGAGCAGGTCCAGCAGGGAGGCGGCGAAGGGCCGCATCACTGGTGCAATTGCCGCGTCGTAGCCGGGTGCGATCGTCGTCCACACCTCCGCCTGGTGTATGTCGTCGGAAGACTGCCCCGTCACCCCGCCTCTCCTTCCTTACTCGTTGGCGGCTGTTCGTGCCGGTCCTGGAGCCAGGGCTGGTCGACTGCGGCGAGCCGGTCAGCCTTTGTGTCGGCCGCCGGCTGATGCTCGGCCGCGATCGCGGCCAGGTCATCTCGGGTGGGGTAGCTGGGCAGGCTTGGGCGCCAGCCGGACTCGTACACGGCACGAGCACGGGGCTCAACCGGATCCAGGCAGCTGGGTAGCTCGTTCATGCTCAGGTACCCCCCAACCACATCGCGGATCCGCGGGTCCGCAGGTATGGCCGCCAGGATGAGGTCAGAGGGCACCCGTTCGGTGAGGTCGATGTCCTCGCCTGTCCAGCGTCGGCGGCGCGCCTCGTCCATGTGGACGTGATCCTGCACCCAGGGACGCATGTTTGCCTCGCACCAGGCGTCGAACGCCTCGCCAGCACTTGTCAGATCAGTCCCGTGCACATCGCACAGCCGCAGCAGCTCGCGGACTTGCACGAGGGACGTGGCCAACCCGCGCCCGAAGATCGGCGTTGTCGTGGCGACCGCGTCCCCGGCGAAGAACAATCCGGACAACGCCAAGGCGCCGTCCGGGCCTCGTTGGCTACGGTAGTGATTGAGCAGCCGGCCGCCCACCAGGACCGGGGTGATCGGCGTCGCCCGCTCGGGGTCGGTCCACGTGGCCAGGCCCGGGATCGCCTGACAGGCCGCATCGTAGGCACTCTCGTGCCGCAGCCCGCGCAACCGTACGTCGTCCGCGGACCGCGCCAAGACGACGGAGAAAATACCGTGCTCATTGAGCATGACAAACACTTGAAAACCCACGAAGTCCTGCACCCAGGACGTCGCAGTGCCCAACGGGCCCGGCTCCGCCCCGGGCCGTAGCTGGTACTGGCGGTCGACGTAGGCAAGACCCGTGTCACCGCCGAGAAAGGACCGTTCGCGCCAGTGCCGCGAGACCCGGCCGGTTCTGCCGGACGCGTCGACGACGAGATCGGCGTCCACGTCCGAACCGTCGACCCGAACGCCGCTGACCCTCCTGCCCTGCGCAATGAGCCGCTGCACATGCCCTTGACGTAGGGTCAGCCCTGGTGTGGCCAGTGCCGCCTCGCGGATGGCTCGCTCCAGCGTGCACCGGCGACAGCGCAGCCAACCCGACATGCTCGACCCGTCAGGCAGCATCGTCGTGACCGGCTCAGCCCCTGCCTCCAGGGCCCGCTCGTACGCCGTGGGTGCCTCGGCAAGCAGCACAGCGCCGACCTGGGGGCGAATCGCGTGCGCGTGGTGAAACTGCATGACCCCCTGGCGGGGCCAACTACCGTCAGCCTGCGGTCCGCCATCGCGCTCGATGATCCTCACCAGGTGACCGCGTCGGGCCAGACCCATACCAAGCACAAGCCCGGTCGGACCGGCGCCGATGATTACGCATTGCATCCCGCCACCTCCCCTGCTGGTTGTGATCGGTTATGGGCAACGTACGTCAATCGGCCTCTTGGCTGAAACTGATATTGGGTTTTCGTGCTTCCGATACGGCAGGTAACCCATACGAAGCAACTACGGCAGGCAACCATACGAACCAACTAGGGAGCAAGCGCCAATAGGATGACCTGCGCACATACCATGCGTAAGGTCATGACTAGCCCAGCAAGAGGCGCATGGCGGCTCGCCAGTACCTTAGTTGACGAGGGAAGCAGAGCATGCTTGATCCGTGTGACCCGTATCAAACTAACTGGGAGGGCTTTGTGGAGACAAGCGGGATGCCGGAGTTCCTGCAGCGGCTGTGTCGGGCGACGAACGACCACGACCTCGACCGGCTCGTTGACCTGTTCACCGAGGACTATGTCAGCGAGATACCGGTCCACCCGTCGCAAAGCTTCCGGGGGCGCGAGCAGGTGCGCCGCAACTGGACTCAGATCTTCGCCGCAGTGCCGGACGTCGGCCTGGATGTTCTCCAAGCGGTGCAGGTCGGGCAGACGGTGTGGTCCGAGGTGCAGATTGAGGGGCACCGCGTCGACGGGGCGCCACATCTCTTGCGTGGGGTGCTGATCTTGACCGTCGACAACGGCCGGGCCTCGGCCGTGCGCTTCTACCTAGAGCCGGTCGATCTATCCGAGCAGAGCACCGACGAGGCCGTTCGCAAGTCGCTCGCTCGGTAGCACCCGCTCGTGATCCTCGTCCTGGGCGGCACGGGGATGTTGGGCGCCCGGCTCGTCCGGACTCTCCAGGAGAGCCCACCCCGTGCGTGTCCTCAGTCGAGGTCGCACGCCCGGATCGACGCCGACCAGCCGACGGGCGGCTCACCGGTACCCACGCGGCCGAGGTGCGGCATACCTACCCCCGGCTGCACGTCCCTGCAAGCAGCTGATCGCCGTCTACGCCGGCTGGCAGGACATGAAGGGCTCTCGGGCTGCGCCTGTGCACCAGCTGCGCGAGGGCCGCATACGCTGGCACTCCAACGTGTTCAGTCAGCATCGACTCCGTATTCCCTGGGATTCCAGTATTGTTACTCATGTGCGCCGGATAGCCTTGACGTGCGTTCACTACAGGAAGACCGTCATTTAGGTTGGCTGTCGGGGAGTCAGTCGCCGTCTACCGGCTCGAGTTTTCTTCCGCCATCGATCCGATCATGGCTCGATCAAAGCCGGCGCCGAACCCCGAGCTGCCGTTCTCGGTTCATCGCCGGCATTGTTAGGTCGAGAAGACGCAGCGGCAAGGAGCGCGTCATGGGAGCAGCGCGAGAGCACGTCGAGCGGGGCCTTGAGCTTTGGAACAAAGGTGATGTGGAGGCGCTTGTCCCACTTACCGCGCAGGACGCGACCTCCGAAAGTCCCCTTGGCAATGTCACCGGGGTCCAGGCCATCATCGCCCAGGATCGGGAATACCTCATCGTTCCCGCCGGGTCTACTTCGATCAGCTGCCCTTGATGATGCAGCTCGGCTTCGTCGCCCCTTCTGGTTAACGCCGAATTTGGCCGGACCGCCCGAAACCCACGTTCGCGCTAACGGTGGCCGTCGAGCCGTCGCCTGATCGAGGGCGGGAGGGGTATGCCGTGCGCCCCGGCGGCGATCGGATCGTCGAAGCAGCTCCGCACCGGCAGCACCCCGGTCCACACTGTCGGGTCGTCGTCAGGGCTGCCCTTGGGTGGCCCGGTGCGGGCCTTGGCGGTCCACGAGCCGTCGCGGATCGGCAGGCGCAGCACCGTGGTCGCGGCCAGCTCCTTCGCGGTGAGCCCTCGGACCTCGGCGGCCCGGCCCGGCAGCAGCCGGTCGGACATGGCCAGCAGAGCTGCCTCAGCATCCCGGCCGCTGAGCTGCTCGATCGGGCCAACCACCACGGCCGAGCGGTAGTTCGCGCTCGAGTCGAACAGCGAGGCGGCATACACGAACCCGTCGAGCAGCGTGACGCAGAATGTGGCCTGCCTGCCGAGGGCGGCGTTGAGCGTCCCGGCTCCAGTGGAGCCGTGCATGACGATGGCGTCATCGACTCGCCCGTACAGCAACGGGACCACCTGCACAGCCGCGTCGGTCGCGATGGCCAACGTGCCGACCCAGCCGGCGTCGAGAATGTCGTACAGCTGCTGGCGGGTGGTGACAGCGCGTTCGGGATGTCGGCGGATCTGGCTCACGCGTGGATCTTGGCGTGCGCATCGCTTGGTGAGCGACGGGTTTTCGCGAGAGGACCTCGTGGTTGCCTCCCGGCCGGTTTGGCAACCACGAGCCTGCGCTCGCGGGTCAGGGGGAGCGACGGGCCTCCAGCGTTACCCGAGCCGCCTGGACTTCTGCCTGAGCTTGCTCGTCAGCTACCTCGGCGCCGCCGAGCTGGTCAGCTGTGGCGTCTCGATGCGCGCGGGCCCGAGCCAGCTCGCGAGACAGCTGGGCGACCCGGTTCTCAGCGAGCTCTAGCTCGGCCGCAATGACGGACCGCTTCTGCGCCGTCTCCGTCGCGGCCGCCACTGCCGTCTTCAGCCGAGCCTCGGCCTTGGCGATCTCCGGGTCCGGCTTTGTCGATGGTTCGGTGTCGACAGCGCGCTCTGACTCGGCCGAGGACGTGGTGTCGGGCACGGCGCGAAGCGGCCGGGCGGTCGCCTCGGTGAGGTCGACGTCGCCGAATCCGGCGTAGGTCAAGGTCCGGGTCAGCCGGCCGGAGACAACTGCGGCCGTCGCGTCGGGGGAAGCCAAGGCGGCCACGAACGTGTCTGCCGCATCCCGCGCTGCTGTAGCCGACAGCGTGGCTCCGTCCTCGCTCGCCGCCTCGGTCGTGGCCTTGACCAGGACGTCGACGAGCTTGGAGCGCTCGCGCCCGAGCTGCTGCAGCAGCGCACCGTCCAGCGACTGTTGCGCGGAGCGCAACCGCCCGGCGAGGTCGGTCAACGACGCCACGTCCGTCGCCCGGGTCTGCACCATCCGGTTCACCGCCCAGGCGGCAACACTGGGCTTACGCAGGCGACGAATCTCGTTCGCCAACTCACGATCGCCTTCGGCGCGGGCTTGCGCGGCCAGCTCCGCCCGTCTGGGCAGAAAGGCGTCAGGAACGAGCGCGTACAGCTCGTCCAGCACGGCTTCCAGCTCCACGGCGCCCATCGTGGCACGGCATACCCTTGGCGCCATGGCGGACGAGATGGAGCGGCGACGTCCGAGCGAGCCGGAAGGGGAGCGGTCAGCGGAAGGTGACGATGGAGCGAGGCGGAGCGCGACCGAGGGGATGCAGCGGCGACGTCCGAGCGGGCCGGAAGGCGAGCGGTCAGCTCAAGGTGACGATGGAGTGAGGCGGAGCGCGACCCAGCGGATGCAGCGGCGACGTCCGAGCGAGCCGGAAGGC
>JBIOUP010000300.1:0-2799 GCA_044867305.1 Dermatophilaceae bacterium | reverse complement strand
CCGGGCTTCGACACGTTGGGCACCCTCGAACACATTCTGCGGACCGGGCACGAGCACACCTGGTTCGTGCTCACGAAGAAGATCATCGCGAAGGAGTTCGCGTTGTCCGGTTCGGAGCAGAACCCGGACATGACCAGCAAGGACCTGCGCTTCGCGGTGCGCACGCGCGTGGCCAGGGGTGCCCCTGGCCCGGTCCAGAAGTTCCTGGACTACGGCGAGGACTTCGTGTCGGCCGCCTCCCTGCGCGAGCTCGTCGATGGGATGAACCGGATCGCTCGCGGGCCGCAACTGGACTACGCGACGGTCGAGCAAGAGGTGCTCGCCCGCGACCGGGAGCTGGACAACGCCTACTCGAAGGACCTGCAGCTCATGGCGATTCGCAACGCGCGCCGACTGCTCAGCGACCGCATCACGCGGGTCGCGAGGCCGCACAAGCTGCAGGACCCCAAAGCCGGGCCGATGATCGCGGTGCGGCTGAACATCCTCTCCCGCAAGACCCTCGGTGGCCTCGAGACCAATCTGGACTCGCAGGTATGCCGTCCCGACGGCTCGGTCTTCGACGGGCTCTTCGCGGCGGGCGAGGTCGCCGGGTTCGGCGGCGGTGGTGTCCACGGCTACAACGCCCTCGAGGGGACCTTCCTCGGCGGGTGCATCTTCTCCGGCCGCGCTGCCGGGCGGGCCGTGGCGCGTCAGCTGTTCTGACTGCGCCAGGAGCTGGACATGGCGCTCTTGCGCACCTGGCTAGCCTTGCTGGCGTGACGCCCGAGCACGTCGATGTCGAGGACCTGCTGCGGCGCGCCGAACACCAAGAAGTGCTGCTGGCCGAGGGCAAGACCGCGGCGCCGTTGGTGCGCATCCTCGTCGACGGGCAGTGGTACGTCCTCAAGCACCTCTCGCACGACCTGGACTGGCTCGCCAGAGCGGTCGGTGACGTGGGCTGCAATGCTTGCCTGGCCTGGGAACGCGGTCTGTACGCCGCCTTGCCGCCGGAGATCGACGCGGCGGTTGTTGGGGCTCGCCGCGAGGGAGCCGGCGCGGTCCTTGTGATGCGCGACGTCGGAGACCTGCTTGTGCCGCCCGGCGACGACCCGGTCACCCATGAGCAGCACCGCAGGTTCATCGCGCATATGGCCACGATGCACGCGCACTTCGCCGGTGAGCGAGCCACGGCATACGACCTGACCCCGTTGCCAGCCAAGCTCACCATGCTGTCCGAGCTGACCGCTCGGGTCGAGGCTGCCCTGGGTCACGAGGGCGGGGTACCCGCCATCCTGGGGACGGCGTGGCCAGCACTGCGCGCTGTGGCCCCCGCGGCCGGCGCGGTCGCCACCGCACTGGCTGCCGACCCGTGGCCTCTCGTGGCGGCTTTGGAAGGGTCCCCGACGACGTTGTCCCACGGCGACTGGAAGTACGGCAACCTGGGCTCGCACCCTGATGGGCGAACCATCCTGCTGGACTGGGCCGTGCCAGGGGTGGCGCCGTTCTGCTTCGATCTGGCGTACTACCTGGCGATCAACGCCCGCCGCTTCACCGAGCCCAAGGAGGCGGTGGTGGCCGCCTATCGCGAGGAGCTCGAGCAGCGGGGGGTGTCGACCCTCGGGTGGTTCGAGCGGCAGCTGGAGCTGGCGCTGCTCGGCGCGTTCGTCCAGCTGGGGTGGGAGAAGGTCAGCGAGCCCAATGAGCTCGGCTGGTGGGTCGAGCGCGTGCTTCCGACCGCAGGCACGTTGTGAGGCATGGGAGGAGACGCGATGCCGGACTATGGACGTGACGTCGAGTTCGGGGTGTTCCCCGCCCCGGAGGCCGCCAAGCTCCGTGAGGTCTTCCAGATGGTGGCAGCGGCTGAGGGCGGCGGGCTCGACCTGGTCGGTGTGCAGGACCACCCGTACCAGCGTCGGTTCGTCGACACCTTCGTCCTCATGGGCGCAATCCTCGAGCGCACCAGGCGGATTCGGGTCTTTCCGGACGTGGCGAACATCCCGTTGCGCCCTCCCGCCGTCCTGGCCCAGACGGCGGCGACCTTGGACGCGCGGTTGGACGCGATCCGGCTGCCATCAAACGGGTGTACAACGTCTGGGGCACAGTCACCGACGGGTCGTCGGAGGGGTTCCTGCGCGGTCCGGTCGGCCAGTGGGTGGAGGAGCTGACGGGGCTGGTGGTGGAGACCGGGATGGACACCTTCATCTTCGGGCCCGCCGAGGACCCGGTGCGCCAGGTGGAAGTCTTCGCCAGAGAGGTGGCGCCGGCAGTACGGGCGGCGGTGGCCGCGCATCGCGGCTCGTGACCGGGGGCTCTGGTGGGTATGCCGGTGCCGCTCGGTGTCGGGTTGCTGGCGCGCCGTCTCCAGGCGGTGTCCGTTGGCCTTTCCGCGGGCCCCGCTCTTACCCGGCAGAGCGGCATACCTAAGCCTGGAAGACCAGTTCTCGACGCAGTAATTACGCTTGCGTTGAGTCGTATTTGAGATAGACTAGTTCACATGTTCGAGAGTGCGTGAGCCGACGGTGGCTGGGGTGCAAGCCGCTGACCCGTTCAGGCTTGCCGCGGCCTTGGCTCGAGTGAGCGAGCGTGACCTGTCCGTCCAGCGCCGGCTCGTCGTCCTGTTCTGGGACATCGACGCCGCGTCAAACCCGCACCTGCGTCAAGGGGCACTGCCGCTTCCCCGGCTGCGCCACCCCCGCCGACCGCTGCGACCTCGACCACGCGCTACCCCGACGGAGCTACCACATCGGCGAACTTGCAGACGTTGTGCCGGGTGCACTACGGGTTCAAACACCACGCCCGCTGGCAGGTCACCATGACCCC
>JBIOUP010000299.1:0-5765 GCA_044867305.1 Dermatophilaceae bacterium | reverse complement strand
CTGGTTGCCTACGTCGATCCGGTCGACGACCTTGTTGGTCTCGGCGTTGATCCGCGTCACCGTCCGACCACCGAAGACGGCGACCCACACGTTGCCAGCTCGGGCCGAAATCGCCTGCGGGTCGTTTCCGACGTCGGGAATGGTCTGGACGACATGTCGGGTCTGCTGGTCAACCCGCGTGACGGTGGCGTTGGTGTGGTCGAGGACCCAGACCGAGCCGGCGTCCTCGGCGAGTCCGATCGGAACCCCCCCGAGGGCGACGGCGTTCCCGACGAGGCCGCCCGGTCCGACCGCTGCGGCACTGTTGGCCGGAACCGGCCGCACCGCCCCGCGGTCTCGAGCCCGGGTGACCCAGGTGGAGACGAGCGTCGAGGCGATAATGACGACGGTAGCGAGGGCGAGAGCAGTCCTCGTCCGACTCGGGGGCCGTCGTGAAGGCGCCGTCACCAGCGGTGTCTGCGTTGCTGGCGCCGACAGGTCGGCGCTCGCTGCCGTTGCGGTCCTCACGGCGCTCTGCGAGCCACGGTCGACCCGATGAGCCCATGACAGCAAGGCTGGCGGCTCTCCGCCGGGCGAGCGGGCCAGCTCCTCGTCCTGCTGGAGGATGCGTTCGTGCAGTGACCGCAGCTCCTGGCCGGGGCTGACGCCGAGCTCGTCCGCCAGCCGCCGACGGGCATCCTGGTAGACCTTCAGCGCATCGGTCTGCCGACTCGAGCGGTAGAGCGCCACCATCCGCAACGCTGCCAGCCGCTCACGAAGGGGGTGCGCCGCCTCGAGCGTGCCCAGCTGGGGGACCAAGGCCGTGTGATGGCCCAAGGCGAGCTCCGCCGCAGCCCAGTCCTCGATGGCCGACAGGCGCATCTCGCCAAGGCGTTGGGCGACGTGGAGCACCGGCTCCAGCTCGCTGAGGTCGCAGAGCACCTCGCCGCGCCACAGCGCCAGAGCCCCACCAAGGGCTTCGGCGGCGGCCGAGGCATCACCGGCCTCGAACGCGACCCGACCACGAGCGACCCCATCCTCGAAGCGCGCTGCGTCCACCGCGTCCGGTTGCAGGTCGAGTCGGTACCCGCCCCCCGGCGTGGAGACGAGGATGCGGCCGGGGGCACCCTTCGCGCGCTGTGGTTCAAGGACCTCGCGCAGATGGAAGATGTAGGTCTGAAGCGTGGCGAGGTAGCTTGGAGGCAGGCGCTCGCCCCACAACGCGTCCGCGATCCGGTCCACCGTCACAACGCGCCCGCAGTCGAGAGCGAGCAGCGCCATGACCGATCGTTGCTGTCGGCCACCAAGCCCACACGGCGAGCCGCCGCGGAGCACTTCAAGCGGACCGAGGATGCCGACCCGTACATCGTCCTGAGGCTGTGTGTTGATGGTTTTCGCCATGGCAGCCGTCCTCGCGGTCGAGTCAAACATACCGAGGCGCCAGGGACATTCGTGCTCAATTTGTTGGTTTGCCCAGCACCTCCACGACGCGTTTGACCTCGTTACCGTGCCGCTCTCGACGCGCGGCGAGGCGAACGTATGCCGTCGCAGGCCTGGGCTACCCTTCGGCGCAGGAGCCGGCCCCTGGGCCGGCCCGGGCGAGCGAAGCCAGCCCGCCAACCCAGCGAGCGCCAATGGAAGGACCGCGTTGCCGACCCGCACGACCTCCGCACCAGCGAGCGCCGGTGACTACACCGCTCGTCACCTGCAGGTCCTCGAGGGGCTCGAGGCGGTCCGTAAGCGGCCGGGCATGTATGTCGGCTCGACCGACCAGCGCGGGCTCATGCACTGCCTGTGGGAGATCATCGACAACGCCGTCGACGAGGCCCTGGCCGGCGCATGCGACCGGATCGAGGTCATTCTGGGATCCGACGGCTCCATCGAGGTCCGCGACAACGGCCGTGGGATACCGGTGGACATCGAGCCGCGCACCGGCCTGTCCGGCGTGGAGGTGGTCTTCACCAAGCTGCACGCAGGCGGCAAGTTCGGTGGCGGTTCCTACACGGCATCCGGCGGGCTGCACGGTGTGGGCGCCTCCGTGGTCAACGCGTTGTCCTCCCGCCTGGACGTCGAGGTCGACCGCGCCGGCAGGACCTATGCCATGAGCTTCCGCCGCGGGGAGCCGGGCGTGTTCACCGACCCACCGGGGCCGCACAGCCCGCAGGCCCCCTTTACGGCATACGAGACCGGCAGCGAGCTGCGCATCATCGGCAAGGCGTCCCGGGGGACCACAGGCTCACGCGTGCGGTACTGGCCCGACCGCCAGATCTTCCTCAAGGAGGCCGCCCTCGACGACGAGCTGCTGCGCGACCGCTGCCGCCAGACCTCCTTCCTCGTCCCCGGCTTGACCATCGTGGTGCGCGACGAGCGGGGAGCTCGTGGAGCTGGCGGCCCCCACGTTGAGACCTTTCAGCATCTGGGCGGGATCTCGCAGTTCGCGCAGTACCTTGCTCCCGATCCCAGTGTGACGTCGGTCTGGCGGTTACAAGGCTCGGGGCACTTCACCGAGACGGTGCCGGTGCTCGACGAGCGCGGGCAGCTCACCCCGGCCGAGGTGCAGCGGGACTGCGTGGTCGATATCGCGTTGCGGTGGGGCACTGGCTACGACACGAAGGTCGTGTCGTTCGTCAACATCATTGCCACCCCCAAGGGCGGCACGCATCTGGCCGGGTTCGAGCAGGCGCTGCTCAAGGTGTTCCGTCGCCAGCTGGAGCTCAACTCTCGCAGGCTCAAGGTCGGCTCGGACAAGGTCGACAAGGAGGACATCCTCGCCGGGCTGACCGCGGTCGTCACTGTCCGCCTGGCCGAGCCGCAGTTCGAGGGGCAGACCAAGGAGGTGCTCGGCACCTCTGCCGTGCGGGGCATCGTGGCGCGGGTGCTGGAGAAGGAGCTGACGGCGCGCCTGACCTCGACCAAGCGCGACGGCAAGGCCGAGGCCGGACTGCTGCTGGAGAAGATCGTCGCGGAGATGAAGTCGCGCATCAGCGCGCGGCTGCACAAGGAGACCCAGCGGCGCAAGACGGCCTTGGAGTCCTCCACGCTGCCAGCCAAGCTCGCGGACTGCCGCACCAACGACGTGGGGCGTGCCGAGCTGTTCATCGTCGAAGGCGACAGCGCGCTCGGCACCGCCAAGCTGGCCCGGTCCTCGGACTTTCAGGCGTTGCTGCCCATCCGGGGCAAGATTCTCAACGTGCAGAGGGCCTCCGTGGCCGACATGCTCAAGAACGCCGAATGCGCCGCCATCATCCAGGTGATCGGCGCCGGTTCCGGACGCTCCTTCGATCTGGAGGCCGCACGCTACGGCAAGGTCATCATCATGAGCGACGCCGACGTCGACGGCGCGCATATCCGCACCCTGCTGCTGACCCTGTTCTTCCGGTACATGCGACCGCTGGTCGCCGCAGGCCGGGTGTACGCCGCGATGCCGCCGCTGCACCGCCTGGAGGTCGTGGGCGGGCCGGGCCGCAAGAACGAGTACATCTACACCTACAACGAGGCGCAGATGCGTCAGACCCGCGCTGCGCTGGAGAAGCGCGGGCGTCGCGTGAAGGACCCGCCGCAGCGGTACAAAGGGCTCGGGGAGATGGACGCTGACCAGCTCGCCGACACGACGATGGACCCCCGGCACCGCACGCTACGACGGGTCACCCTGGGCGAAGCCGAGGAGGCGGTCGCGGCCGCCGAGCGCATGTTCGACCTGCTCATGGGCAAGGACCTCGCGCCACGCAAGGACTTCATCATCGAGTCGGCCGGCAGCCTGGACCGCGACCGCATCGACGCCTGACCCGGCTCGCGGTTCAGGTCGGTGGGGAGGCGGTGCTGCGGCGCACGACCAGCTCGACAGGGAGTTCGTGGTCGGTCGCCTCCCCGCGGGAAAGGATTCCCAGCAGGGCAAGCAAGGCCCGCGCGGCTGCGGCGCCCTCGTCGGCGATGCTCTGACGGATCGTCGTGAGACCGAGCGGACGGGCAACCTCATGGTCGTCGATCCCGATGACGGACAAGTCGGTCGGCACCCGCAGGCCCAGCTCGGAAGCGGCGCCGAGCACGCCCACCGCCATCTCGTCCGAGGCCGCTAGAACGGCGGTCGGCCGGTCGGGCCTGCCCAGCAGGTCCAACGCAGAGGTATACGCGTCGCCCGCGCTCCAGTCCGACGCCAGCACCCAGTCCTCGCGCAGCAGGATCTCGTGGTCGTGCACGGCTCGGCGGAAGCCCGCGAGGCGGTCGGCAGGTGTCTTGCGATGTGCGCTGCGGGGACGAGCCGTGCCGACGTACGCGATCTTGGTGTGGCCGAGCCTGATGAGATGCTCGGCGGCCAGGCGGGCGCAGCTGACGTCGTCGATGCCGACCCAGGGCGCGTCCGCGAAGCGGCTGCCGACCGTGACCACGGGCAGGTGCAACCGGCTCACGAGGTCGGTTTCCTGCTCGTTGAGCTCGACGTTGATGACAATGAGCCCGTCGACGCGCTTGAACATCATGCTCTGGGTGAGCGACAGCCGATCGTCGGGCGACTTCTCCTCCAGGTCCATGAGCAGCAGATGGTGATGGTGATCGCGCATCGCCTTGTCGATCGCGCTGATGACGTTGGTGAAGAACCACCGGCCCATGAAGGGGGTGATGACGCCGACGAGACGGGTTCGTCCGGAGGCCAAGCCAGAAGCCGTCGGGCTGGCGATGTAGTTGAGATCCTGGGCCGCCCTGCGGACCCGCTCACGCGTGTCGGGATGGACCTTGTCCAGACCGCGCAACGCCCGGGACACCGTCGCGGCGGACACTCCGGCGGCGGCCGCCACGTCATCGATGGTGGGCTGGCTCAAGCGCTCCTCCCTCGTGCCGGGGCGACGTCGTCGTCGACGAGTCGGTGGCAACCTCAGGTGCGTGGCTCGGATCTGGCGCGGCTCCCCGCCGCCCGGTCACCGTTGCCACGAACCTACCGCGTCAGCGCCCCGGGCGGATGCTGGTCACCTGCTCGGCGACCAAACCCGATGACGCCCACCCGTTACCCGATCCGGGCGGGCGCGATCGCGGCAATCACCGCCGTGCCGGCAGTGCCGGAGCCGTCGCGCCGCCCAGTGGGCTCGGGCAGCGCCACGGCCCCGCCGTTGGCCGCAGCCGCCCTGGCCGGGGTTCCCCCGGCCCAAGCCAGCACCAGGGTGTCCTCACCCTTGAGGAAGCGGTGGCACCGCACACCACTGGTGCCGCGTCCTTTCGGTGGGTACTCGGCATACGAGGTCGCTTTGAGGGCACCGGGCTGGGTGCCAGGCAGGGCCGACGAGGTGCCGCTGGACGTGACGACGACCGCCTCCGAGCGGGGGTCGACGACCCCGAAGAAGACGGCTCGCTCCCCGTCGCTCAGCCGGATGCCGGCCATGCCGCCGGCAGCCCGCCCTTGGGGGCGCACCGAGCCGGCGGGGAAGCGCAGCAGCTGTGCGTCGCTCGTGATGAAGACCAGGTCAAGCTCGTCGTCGGCCGCAGCGGCGGCCCCGACCACCACGTCGTCTTTCTTGAGCGAGATCAGTTCCCATGAGGGCCTCCCGAGAGGTTCGGGCAGCACGCGCTTGACGACTCCCGCCGCCGTACCCAGTGCCAGAACGGGAGCGTCCGCCGCCACGGACGCGATCGTCAGCGGCTCCTCGCCCCGCGGCAGGTCGACAAACGCGGCGAGCGGAGCTCCGCCGGAGAGGGTGGGAGCGTCGTTTGTCGTCGGAAGGGTCGGCAGGTCCAGCGCGCTCAGGCGCACGATGCGCCCGCTGGAGGTGACCAGGCCCACTTCCCCCCGGCCCGTCGTG
>JBIOUP010000298.1:0-24625 GCA_044867305.1 Dermatophilaceae bacterium | reverse complement strand
CGGCGCTCGCGTTCTTCCTGCTGTTTGCCACGCTCGCCAATGCCTTCTTCCAGCTGCTCTGGGCTGACTTCCGGTTGCCCCTCGTCGGGTTCTTCCCACCGTTCGAGTGGCTCATCGAGCTGTTCGCATGGGGCGGGCTCATCGGCATCGTCGTGCTCATGATCATCCGCCAGCGGGCCCACCCCCGGTTCGCGAAGGGCATCGCCGGCCGACGCAGCCGCTTCTTCGGGTCCACGTGGTGGCAGGCCTACTACGTCGAGCTCACCATTCTCGTGGTGACGACGTGCATCCTGTCGTTGCGCACCCAAGAGGCCGCGCTCATCAAGCTCATCGAGCCGGGCACCAACATCACCCTGCACTTCCCGCTGACCGGGTGGATGAGCGGCATCTGGAGCGGGGTGTCCGAGCAGTGGCTGCGCGAGTCGATCTACGTGGTGGCCGCGATCAAGATCCTCGTGAGCTTCGCCTGGATGATCACCATCTGCCTGCAGCCGACGATGGGAGTGGCCTGGCACCGCTTCCTCGCGTTCTTCAACATCTACTACAAGCGCCACGCCGACGGGCGCACCTCCCTCGGGCCGTTGCAGCCCATGGCCATCGACGGCAAGCCGGTCGACCTGGAGGCCATCGAGGACCTCGACGAGAACGCGGCGCTGGGCGTCGGCAAGGTCGAGCACTTCACCTGGAAAGGCTTGCTGGACTTCACCACGTGCACCGAGTGCGGCCGGTGCCAGAGCCAGTGCCCGGCTTGGAACACCGACAAGCCGCTGTCCCCGAAGCTCCTTGTCATGACGCTGCGCGACCACGCGCATGCCAAAGCACCGTGGCTCATGGCGTCCGAGGCCAAGCGGCCGGACCTGCCGGCCCACACGCTTCACCTCGCCGAGTCCGCTCTGATCGGCACAACCGGCTACGACATCGAGCACCCGCTCACGGCATACGACGCGCTTAGCACCGACGCGGTCATCGACGAGGACGTGCTGTGGTCGTGCACCACCTGCGGAGCCTGCGTCGAGCAGTGCCCGGTCGACATCGAGCACGTCGATGCCATCGTCGACATGCGCCGCTACCAGAACCTCATCGCCTCCGCGTTCCCGAGCGAGCTAGGCGGGCTGTTCAAGAACCTCGAGAAGAACGCCAACCCGTGGGGCATGGCGCCGCGGCTGCGCCTGGACTGGGCCAAGGGCCTGCCCTTCGAGGTGCCCGTTGTCGGAGCCGATGTCGAGGACCTCTCCGAGGTCGACTACCTGTTCTGGGTCGGGTGCGCCGGCGCCTTCGAGGACCGGGCCAAGCGCACCACCAGAGCCGTCGCCGAGCTGCTGCACACCGCGGGGGTCACGTATGCCGTGCTCGGTGACGGTGAGTCGTGCACCGGCGACTCCGCCCGCCGCGCCGGGAACGAGTTCCTCTACCAGATGCTCGCCCAGCAGAACGTCGAGGTGCTGACCGAGATCGGCGCGACGAAGATCGTCGTCACCTGTGCGCACTGCTACAACACGATCAAGAACGAGTACCCCCAGCTGGGCGGGAGCTACGAGGTCCTCCACCACACTCAGCTGCTCAACCGGCTCGTTCGTGAAGGCCGGCTGGTGCCGGTGTCCCGACCAGGCGAGTCCGGCGGCACCAAGGACGCGTCCACCGCGCCGACCGTCACCTACCACGACCCGTGCTACCTCGGTCGGCACAACCAGGTCTACGCGCCACCTCGCGACCTGCTCGGCGCTCTGCCCGGCGTGACCTTGACGGAGATGCCCTGGCACGGCCAGAAGTCGTTCTGCTGCGGCGCGGGCGGTGCCCGGATGTGGATGGAGGAGAAGCTCGGCACCCGGATCAACATCAACCGCACCGAGGAGGCTCTGGCCACCGGCGCCGCGCGAATCGCGATCGGTTGCCCGTTCTGCAAGGTGATGCTGAGCGACGGGCTCAACGCCAAGATCCACGACGGCGTGGCGGCTGAGGGATCGGTCGAGGTCGTCGACGTGGCCCAGATGCTGCTCGCCGCGGTTCGCCGAGGCGAAGAGGGTGTGCCGGCCGAGATCCCCCAGGGCAAGCCGCAGCCGGTGCCCTAAGCCCTAGCGCGGCACCGGGCAACCTGCAACCCGCGAACGGGCGCGGAGGTAAAAGCGAGCGCTGGAGGTGAGAACGTGCGCTCTACCGCTCGGATACACCTCCGGCAGCTCGCTCGCCGGAGGTGAAAGCGAGCGGTGGAGGTGTCAACGTGCGCTCTACCGCTCGGATATACCTCCGGCAGCGTCAGCTGACCTGCGCCGGATGCGTCATGTCGGCGGGCACCACCCACCGGTCGAACTCCTCGGACGTGACCGCCCCTGAGCTCACGGCCGCCTCCCGCAACGAGGTGCCGTCCCGGAAGGCCTGCTTGGCAATCGCCGCTGCCCGGTCGTAGCCGACGTGCGGGGCGAGCGCGGTGACCAGCATGAGGTTGCGCTCGAGGTTGGCGTCGATCCGCTCGTGGTTCGGCTCGATGCCCGACGCGCAGTGCACGTCGAAGGACCGGCAGGCGTCCGCCAGCAGCCGGATGCTCTCGAGCACGGCGTGTGCCATCACCGGCTTGTAGACGTTGAGCTCGAAGTTGCCCTGGCTGCCCGCGAAGGCCACCGTCGCGTCGTTGCCGAACACGCGGGTGCAGACCATGGTCAGCGCCTCGCATTGGGTCGGGTTGACTTTGCCCGGCATGATGCTTGACCCGGGCTCGTTCTCGGGGATGGTGATCTCGCCGATGCCGTTTCGCGGGCCGGAGGCCAGCCACCGCACGTCGTTGGCGATCTTCATGAGCGCGACCGCCAGCGTGCGCAGCGCCGCACTGGCAGCAACGAGCGCGTCATGCGAGGCAAGGGCCGCAAAGAGGTTGTCGGCTTGCCGGAACGGCACCCCGGTGTCCTCGGCGATTCGCGCCGCGCAGCGGGCACCGAACTGAGGGTGCGCGTTGAGCCCGGTGCCCACGGCGGTGCCGCCGATCGCCAGCTCCCACAGCCCGCGCTCCGCGTGCCGAATCCCCCCGAGTGTCGCGTCGAGCTGGGCTCCCCAGCCGCCGATCTCCTGCCCCAGGGTGACCGGGGTCGCGTCCTGCAGATGGGTCCGCCCGACCTTCACGACCCCGGTATGCCGTGCGGCCGCCGCCGCCAGCGTGGCGCGCAGGCCGTCGACCGCGGGATAGAGCAGCTCGCGCAGCTGCAGCACGACGGCCACGTGCATCGCGGTCGGGAAGGTGTCATTGCTCGACTGGCCCCGGTTGACGTGGTCGTTCGGGTGGATGGGGCGCTTTCCACCGCGCCCGGCGCCGGCCAGCTCGTTGGCGCGGCCGGCGACGACCTCGTTGGCGTTCATGTTGCTCTGTGTGCCGCTGCCGGTCTGGAAGACCACCAGGGGGAAATGCTCGTCCAGCTTGCCGGAGATCACTTCCTGGGCCGCGTCCACGAGGTGCCCAGCGAGGGCCTCATCCAGGTCGAGCTCGCCCAGCTCGATGTTGGTCAGCGCGGCAGCCTTCTTGAGGATGCCCAGCGCTTGGATCATCGGTCGTCCCCATACGAACGTGTCGCGTCCGATGTCGAAGTTCTCGATGCTGCGCTGGGTCTGCGCACCCCAGAACCGGTCTGCAGGCACCTCGATCTGGCCCATGGTGTCCTGTTCGGTGCGTGTGCTCATCTGTGCGCTCCCGCTCGTGACGATCGTGCTTTCGTATACCCACTCTTGCGCCTTGCGAGCGTCTGTGCTGTGCTGGGTGTCACACCGGCTCGAACCCGTGGCTGGCCTCCGTTTGCTGTGGAGTCCTCATGAGCGTTCCAGCCGTTTCTTCTTCGTCTGAATCCTTTACCCAAGACAACGAATTCGCGCAAGCCCACCAGCGGCGGCTGGCCGAGGCCAGGGACCGCCGGGTGTGCGACCTCGTCGCAAAGGCACGGGCCACCAGTGACGAAGCCCGGCGTCGGTCCTTGTCCGAGGAGGCGGTCCTGGTCGCCAGGCCGATGGCTGCCGCACTGGCCCGCCGCTACCACCGCCGTGGCATCGACGAGCAGGACTTGGAACAGGTGGCCATGCTCGGGCTGTGCAAGGCGGTCCGCGGCTTCCAGCCGGCCCGCGGGGTGAGCTTCGCGGCATACGCGGTCCCGACGATCACCGGAGAACTCAAGCGGCACTTCCGCGACGCCGGGTGGATGGTGCGCCCGACCCGCTCCCTCCAGGAGTTCGGTCACTCGATGCGTGCCGCGGAGGAATGCCTCGTCCAGCGCAGCGGCCACCAGCCGTCCACGGCGGAGGTCGCCGCGTTTCTCGACGTCCCCGTCAGCCAGATCGACCAGGCCCGCCAAGCCGAGCGCGGGTTCTGGGCTGGTTCACTCGATACCCCTGACGGCGCGACTGGACAGGCCATCGGGACCACCCTCGCGGATCCTCACGACGACTTCGAGCTCGTGGATGCCGCCCTCGTCGTCGGGCCTGCCCTGGCCACCCTCACGCCGCGCGAACGGCGCATCGTCAAGCTGCGGTACGTGAACGGGTTGACCCAGGCCGAGATCGGTTCGCTCATCGGCGTAACGCAGATGCAGGTGTCGCGGTTGCTGCGCGACGTGCTGGCCAAGCTGCGCAGCCGGATCGGCGAGGCGAGCGCAGGAGCGTCGTAGGCGTAGGCAGCGCCGACGCGCCGACAAAGTCGTGGGAGAAGGTGTGCTGCCCGAATTCCGCGGGTAGACAGTGGCCGCACCGTCCGTCTCAAACAGTCGGGGCGGGCGGTGTCACCGGCTTCTTGGCGCGCGGGCACTCAGCTCAGGACGTCGTCTCGTCGTGGGGCGCCCCGACTGGCTTGGACTCCGGGGATCCCCGCTCGCGTAGGTAGATGGCGAAGACTGCCATGCTGCCGATCGCCAGCAGCTCGGACTGCCAGTTCTGCAAGGTGCGGTTCCAGAACTCCCCGGTCATCAGATAGCCGCGCAGATCCACGGGGTCGAGCAGGTCACGCATCCGCTCCTCGTTGTAGGCCACCCGCCCGGCCACCGCCTGAGCGGCCCAGGAGAGCACGAAGATCGTCCCCATGACCAGCAGCAGCGAGTGGGAGTACACCGCGGTGCGCCAACCGCCGGCGCGCGCCCAGCGGGGCGAGTCGGGGCGAGCGTACTGGCCGATTAGCTGCTGCTCGTCGGAGTCGCGCCCAGACTCCCCGGGCTTCTTCGACTCCGAGGACCCACGCTGGATCAGCCAAACCGTGAGCAGGATGTAGAGGGTGAACTGCAGGTACTCCGACTGCCAGTTCTCCGCGATGTCGACCGCGTATTGCGACGATGTGGCGTAGCGCCACACCGAGATCTCCTGCAGACCGGCGATCCGCGCGCGTTCGTTGTAGTCCGCGACCCCGGACAGAGCCTGGCCGACCATCGTGGCCAGCAACAGCAGCCCGAAGACGATCGACAGGGACTGGTCCCGCAGCGCGCGTCGTCGCGCGCTCATCGCAGGGCCAACGCAACGGCGAAGCAGAAGGCCAGAACCGCGGCGATGAACACTGAGTAGAGGACGAACATCACGCGCATGTCAGCTCCCTTGGACCTGGCAGGTGTAAGGGGTATTGGGTTCGTCGAACTGCTTCGTGCAGCCGGCCGCGACCACCTTCCACCCGGACGCGAACCGGGCAAGGAACACTGTCTGGCCCTCGAGGTCGACCCGAGCGGACTGGCCGGCCAGGTCGGTGCGTGTCACCGTCGTGCTGGCCGGCAGGTTCTCGTCCGGGAGCGCCTCGTCGCAAGGCTGTTCGGCACTTCGCTCGAGCTCGTCCCTGGTGCGCGAGGCGAGCAGGCCACACGCCGTGTCCGGGTCCCCCGTCGACGTGGCCGCGAAACTGGCCGCCGCCTGGGCTGCTGCCGCCTCCTCAGCGCTGCTGCTGCATCCGCCGAGCGCAACGGCTCCGACAACGGCCAAGGTCACGACTGCTCGCGCTTTCCACCGAACCCCGGGTGGATGCGCGGATGAGGCAATCCCCGTCACGTCATCTGCTTACCCCATCCACGGCAGCGGTAACGGGCACCACGCCAGTGGTAGCCCTCGCCTTGGAACCGGCTCCGGTAGACCAAGATTGCTCAGGTGACCGTGCGGATCGGGACATCGGGGTGGAGCTACGACCACTGGGCGGGGGTCCTCTACCCACCGGGGCTGCCGGCGGGCGAGCGGCGCGATGTCTACGTTCACCACTTCGACACCGTGGAGCTCAACGCCAGCTTCTACCGCTGGCCCGGCCAGCGCAGCTTCGCCTTGTGGCGAAAGCGTCTTCCGGACGGGTTCGAGATGTCGGTCAAGGCGCCTCGCGGCCTCACCCACGCCAAACGGCTATACGCGCCGGAGAAGTGGCTCGAGCGGATTGCAGCCGCAGCCAAGACGTTGGGCCCCCGCTTCGGCGTCCTGCTCGTGCAGCTGCACCCTGCACATGAACGCGACGACACCCGCTTGGCGTGGTTCCTCGACCACGCGCCGCCCGGCATGCGTCTCGCGGTCGAGTTCCGCCACCCGAGCTGGCACGTCGACGAGGTGCGCGAGCTGCTGGCCTCGCGCGGAACGGCATACGTGGTCATCAGCGGTGCGAACCTGCCCTGCATCCTGTGGGCCACGGCCGGGTTCGTCTACGTCCGCCTGCACGGGCCGAGCTACGACAGCCTGTATGCCGGGTCGTACTCGGACGAGGACATGTGGTGGTGGAGCGAGCGCATCCGGGAGTGGTGCGGGCAGGGCAAGGACGTCTATGCCTACTTCAACAACGACGGTGACGGCAACGCGGTGCGCAACGCCTGGACCTTGCGCGGGTTCGTCAACCGCTGAATGCTCGACACACTTCGGCGACCCGGCGATAGTGGTCCGATGGCTGCTCAGGACGAGTACGACGTTGTGGTCATCGGAGCCGGGCCCGCGGGCGAGGTTGCCGCCCAGCGGGTTCGGCGGGGCGGCCTCACCGTGGTCGCAGTGGAGCGTCGGCTCGTCGGCGGCGAGTGCTCGTTCTATGCCTGCTCGCCGACCAAGGCGATGCTGCGCCCGGTGCACGCGACCCGAGCCTCGCAGCGGGTCCGTGGCAGCGAGGGCGCATCCTTGCGCCCCGACGAGGTGCTCGCCCGTCGCGACACGTTCGTATCACATGGGGACGACTCGCACGCCGCCGAGTGGCTGGCCAAGGAGGGCATCGACCTGGAGCGCCGACCGGCCCGGCTCGTGGGCGAGCGCCAGGTCGCGGCGGGCGACCGGGTGCTGCGAGCCAGGCACGCCGTCATCATGGCCACCGGCTCCGCGGCCGCCGTTCCGGACCTGCCCGGTCTGCGCGATACCCGGCCGTGGACCAACGTCGAGGCGACCAACGCCGCCATCGTGCCGGCCCGGCTCACCGTGCTCGGGGGCGGCGTGGTGGGCTGCGAGCTGGCCCAGACCTTCGCCGCGCTGGGGTCGCAGGTCGGGCTGCTGCACCGGGGCTCGCGGCTGCTGGACCGGATGGAGAGGTTCGCCGCCGAGGCGGTGCTCGACGCGCTGCGCCGCGACGGGGTGGACGTGCGCCTCGGCACCGAGGCGGCGAGCGTGCGCCGCACCGGCGCCGGCGTGGAGGTGGCCTTGTCGGACGGTTCGGTGCTCACCGCCGACGAGATTCTCTGCGCACTGGGCCGGGTGCCCGCCACGAGCGACCTGGGCCTGGACAGCGTCGGCGTCACGACGGACGAGCGGGGCTACCTGCCGGTCGACGAGACGCTCGCGGTCCGCGGGGCTCACGGCCGGCGGCCGTGGCTGTATGCCGTCGGCGACGTCACCGGGGCCGCGTTGCTGACCCACATGGGCAAGTACCAGGCACGTGCGTGCGCCGATCTCGTTGTCGCTCGGGCAACCGGCGCTGACGAGGACGACGCAGCGCTGCGGGCCACCTCGACGGCGCACGCCGTGACCCAGGTCATCTTCACCGATCCGGAGGTGGCCGCCGTGGGGCCGACCGCCGAGCAGGCTCGCTCGCGCGGTACGGATGTGCGCACCGTCGACGTGAAGATGACCAGCGCTGCGGGTGCGGGGTTGCAGGCCGACGGGTATGCCGGATCCGCTCGGCTCGTCGTCGACGAAGCCCGCCGCACCGTGGTGGGGGCGACCTTCGTCGGTCAGGACACGGCCGAACTGCTGCACGCCGCCACCATCGCCATCGTCGCAGAGGTGCCGTTGGACCGGCTCTGGCACGCGGTCCCGGCGTTTCCGACGATGAGCGAGATCTGGCTGCGACTGCTGGAGGAGTACGGCTGCTGACCCGGTCCGGCGGAGGCAAAGCCGACGGTGGAGGTGAAGCCGACGGTGGAGGTGAAGAGGTGCGCAAGAGCGCACGTTCTCACCTCCACGTTCGGTTTTACCTCCGGTGATGTGGACGGCGGAGGTGAAGAGGTGCGCAAGAGCGCACGCCTGGACCTGCTCAAAGCACCTCGAGCGCAGTTCTCCACAGCCGTCCGTCTGGCTCTCACAGCATCCACAGGCACAGACGGACCCATGGCGGATGCGGTTCGTGGCGGTGAAGGCTTGGCCGCATGAGCCCTCGCCTTCGTTCCCGAAACGCCCTCGAAAACGCGGTGGAATCGGCCGGCCGGCGCGATGGAGTCATCAGCCGGGTCGAGTTGCGAGAGCTCGGAATCAGCCGCTTCGGCGTGCGTGACCACACCCGAGCCAGTCGGTGGAGGACGCACGGACGCCAGACGGTTGCCCTGCACACCGGAGAGCTCAGCGAACTGGCGCGTCGGTGGCGGGCGATCTACGAAGTCGGCCAGGCGATTGCCGCGCTCGACGGCGTCAGCGCGCTCCAGGCGAGCGGTTTGGCACACGTCGACGAGGCGCAGATCCATGTGTCGATTCCGCACGGCAGCCGTCCACTAGCGGTGCCGGGTGTGCGCATCCATCAGGTCCGCGACCGCCCGGATACCGAAGTCCTGGTCAACGGCATACCGCGAGTGCGTCCAGAAATGGCCGCGATCCGGGCCGCCCACTGGGCTGTCTCCGACCGACAAAGCGGCGCTCTACCTCTGCCTGGCCGTGCAGCAGCGCCTCGTCACCACGAGTGCGCTGCTGCTGGCCTCTGCCAACACCCGCGGTCACCGGCGCAGTGCGTTTGTCCGAGCCGTGCTTCGAGACCTTGCCGACGGTGCCCAATCGCTGGGTGAGCTGGACTTCGCTGCGATGTGTCGCAAGCGAGGCTTGCCAGCTCCGGACCGCCAGGTCATCCGTCAGGGGCCGAACGGACGCGTCTACCTCGACGTTCGATGGTCATCGATCGGGCTCGTCGTCGAGATCGACGGCTCCCAGCACCGAGTCGGGCTCGCGCTCACCGACGACAACCTGCGCCAGAACGCGGTCACGCTCTCCGGTGACGTGGTCCTGCGGATCGACCTCATCGGCCTGAAGGTCTACGCCCAACAGTTCATGGACCAGGTATGCCGGGCGCACGCCGAACTCACCGCAGCCCGCAGCTGTGCGTGATGGAGGTGTCAACGTGCGCAAGAACGCACGGTTTCACCTCCGTGCTCGGTTTTACCTCCGGGGACGTCGGCGATGGAGGTGTCAAGGTGCGCAAGAACGCACGGTTTCACCTCCGCGCTCGGTTTTACCTCCGGGGACGTCGGTGATGGACATCCGGCACCCCGCGCATGGTTGGCATGACCGAGCCACCGGGGCGGCGTCTCAGTGGTTGCGCAGCGCGTCGATGATCTCGTCCTTCTTCATCGACGAGCTGACCTTCACCCCCAGCTCCTTGGCGCGGGAGAGCAGCTCGGACTTGGTGCGGTCCTGGTAGTTCTCCGATTTGGCGCCCTTGCGCCCGACCTTGGAACGCGACGTCTTGGCGGCAGCGTTGGAGATGCGCGCGGCCTTCTTCTTGCTGAGGCCCTCGTCACGCAGCTTCTCGTACAGTTCCGGGTCCTTGACCGAGGACCCTGGCTTGTTGCGCGGCATACCTGATCCACCCTCCGGTCAGATCGACGTGGCGATACCTGCCTGCTACCCCCTGGGGCACAGGCCAAACCGAGCCCGACGACGGTACTAGCCGAGGCCGTTCTGCTGGACGAACGCCTTGGCCACGGCGGTGGCGTCCTTCTTGTCGATGTCGACCTGCTTGAGCAGGTCAGTGAGCACCGGCGTGGTCAGTTTCGCCGAGACCGCGTTGAGCGTGGTGCTGATCTGGTCGGTGACCCGGTCCTTGCGCATGAGCGGCACGACGTTGTCCGAGCCGAAGAGCAGCTTCGGGTCCTCGAGCGTGATGAACCCATTGACGGCGATCCACGGTGTCGTGCTGAAGATGTTGGCGACCTGGACCTGACCGTTGGACAAGGCGTCTACCGATGCCTTGCCGCTTCGGTCGATGAACGCCTTGGGCACGAAGTTGTACTCCGACTTCAGCCCGACCAGGCCCTGCTGGCGGGTCTGGAACTCCGCCGGAGCACCGAGCGTGATCTCGTCCTGGTGCGCCACCATGTCACCGATCGACTTGAGGCTCCACTTGCTGGCGGTGTCCTTGGTGACCACGAGGGAGTTCTTGTCCTCGGCAGCGCTCTTGTTGAGGACCACCCAGTTCGCCGGCAGGGCGGCCTTGAGCGCGGCGTACACGTCGTCGGACCCCTTCGCGGTGGAGTCCTTCTTCAGGTAGGTGAGCAGCGACCCGGTGTACTCGGGCACGATCTGGATGGAGTTGTCGTCGAGGGCCTTGAGATACACCTCGCGGCTGCCGATGTTGGGCCGGGTGCTCGCGGTGACCCCCTTGGCGTTGAGGGCGGCCGCGTAGATCTCAGCGAGCACGGTCGACTCGCTGAAGTTGGCCCCCCCGACGACGACAGGGGAGGACCCGCCGCCGGCCGCGGAGGTCGAGGCTGAGGACGTGGGGTTCGACGAGGCGCCGCAGGCGGCCAGGCCAAGCGTCGTGACCGCCGCGATGGCGGCGATGAGGGTGCGCTTCATGGGGCTTGCCTTTCGGAGGTGGACCTGGCACCGGTGGGCACGAGGATACGTGCTGGGTCAGAGTCGGGGACAAGGGCGGCGGTGCCGCTGTCGACGGGCGTACGTCGAGGGAACCTACCGCTCAACCCTGGGGACACGGCATACCGGGAGACGATGATCAGGACCCCCTCGAGGATGAGCGCAAGCGCGGCGACGAGGATGGCGCCGCCGGCCATCTGGGCGTAGTCACGCACTGCGAGCCCGTCGATGAGGTAGCGCCCCAGACCGCCGAGGCTCACGGACGCGGCAATCGTGGCCGTGGCGACGATCTGCAAGGTGGAGGCGCGCAGACCGGACAGGATGAGCGGCATGGCGCAGGGCAGCTCGACCCGGCGGAGCACCTCGCGGGAGCGCATCCCGACCCCGTATGCCGCGTCGCGCGCTGCCGGGTCGACCGCCTGGATGCCGGCGTAGGTGCCCGAGAGCAGTGGCGGCACGCCGAGCAGGAAGAGCACGACGATGCTCGGGATGATGAAGGCCAGGTTGCTGGCGAAGTGCGGCCCGACGACCATCTCGACCGCGAAGAGCAGGCCCAGGCTCGGCACCGCCCGGGCGACGTTGCTGATGGTGACCACCCATCGCCCCCGGCCGGTGTGCCCGACCCACAGCCCGGCCGGCAGCGCCACGGCCGCAGAGAAGGCCAGGGCGAGGACGGAGTACCACAGGTGCTCCAGGACCCGAGTCGGTATGCCGCGTGGGCCCGACCAGTTGGCCGGGTCGGTGAGCCACCCGACGATGTCGTTCAGCACGAGTCGCTCACCCGGCCGCTCGCTGCCAGGGGGTGAGCGCCCAGGCACCGCCGCGGATGACGACGTCGAACAGCAGCGCCAGCAGCAGGCATCCGACGATGCCGGTGCCGATCTCCAACGGGAACTCCCGCTGGTACCCGTCGGTGAGGTAGAGGCCCAGCTGGGGGTAGCCGATGAGGGATGCGACGCTGACGATGCTCACGTTGCTCACCGCTGCAACCCGTAGGCCACTCGCGATGACCGGCACCGCGAGCGGCAGGTCGACGGCGAAGGCCCGCCCGAGCCCGCGGTAGCCCATCGCCATTGCCGCCTGACGGGTCGAGTCGGGCACCGAGCTCAGCCCGTCGGCGACCGTGCGCACGAGCAGTGCGACGGTGTAGATCGTCATCGCGACGTAGACGTTGAGCGCGTCGAGGATCTTCGTCCCGAGCAGCAGGGGCATGAGGATGAACAGGGCCAGGCTCGGGATGGTGTAGAGCAGCCCGCTGCCTCCGACAACGATGGGCGCCAAGCGTGGGTCGCGTTGCGCGACCCACCCAAGGGGCAGGGCGACGAACAATCCCACCACCAGCGGTATGCCGGCCAGCAGCGCGTGCGCGACGGCATACGAGCCGATCTCGCCGAGATGGTCAACGACCCAGGTCATGGCGGGTCCGTCGGCTGCGCCTGCAGCGCCGCCAGCACCAGCTCAGCGGTCAGCGTGCCGCGCAGTATGCCGTCGCTGTCGGCGAGCACGCCGCGGCCGGAGGGCGCGGAGAGGGCGGCATCGAGCACTGCCCGCAGGCTCGCGCCGGCGCGGGCGACGGTGCCGCCGCGATGCAGGGCGTCGGGGTCGATGGGGCCGGTGAGGTTGGCGGGCTCGACCCATCCGAGCGGGCGGTCGTCGGGGTCGACAACGAGCAGCCACCGGTCGTCGGTCGCCGCGCGGGCCTGTTCGGGGGTCGCGCCGAGGGTGACCGTCGGCTCGTCGGTGACCGGCAGGTCGGGCGCTTCGCGGAAGCCCAGCGCGCGGTACCCCCGGTCTCGGCCGACGAAGTCGGCAACGAAGTCGTCCACCGGGTCGGCGAGCAGCCGGGCCGGCTCGGCGACCTGGGCCAGCTGCCCGCCCACGCGCAGGATCGCAACGAGGTCGGCGAGCTTGACCGCTTCGTCGATGTCGTGGGTGACGAAGAGAATGGTCTTGCCGAGTTCGCGTTGCAGGCGCAGGAACTCATCCTGCAGCTGCTCACGCACGACGGGGTCGACCGCCGAGAACGGCTCGTCCATCAACATGACCGGCGGGTCGGCGGCCAAGGCCCGTGCCACGCCGACCCGCTGTTGCTGGCCGCCGGAGAGCTGGCTGGGGTAGCGGTCGGCGAAGGTCTGCTCCAGCCCGACCCGATCCAGCAGCTCCCGGGCGCGGGCGTCGGCGCGCTTGCTGTCCCAGCCCAGCAGCCTCGGGACAGTCGCGATGTTGTCGGCGACGGTGCGATGCGGGAACAGGCCGGCGTGCTGGATGACGTAGCCGATTCCGCGGCGCAGCTGTGCCTCGTCGACGGTCGAGGTGTCCTGATCACCGACGCGGATGGTGCCCGAGGTCGGCTCGATCATCCGGTTGACCATCCGCAGCGTCGTCGTCTTGCCACAACCGGACGGCCCGACGAGGACGGTGATGCGGCCGGTAGGCGCCTCGAGGGTGAGGTCGTCGACGGCGACGGTGCCGCCGGCATACCGCTTGGAGACGCCCTCGAAGCGGATCATTCCGCTAACCTAACCGACCCTTCGCAGAGGGGTCGGTCGCGGGCCGCCCGGCGATTCGGGCCTCGTCGGGCCCCGCTGGGGCTAGGAGCCCGGAGGCCGGTAGTCCACCGTGCGCGCGAGCGCCGCGTCGATCTGCTCCACGGTGAGCAGCTTGGTGGTCCGCGCGTTCACCGCACCGCTGCCGTTGATCGCGAGGGCGACCGCAGCTGCCGTCTCGTCGTCCGGTACGTCGACCGTGGCGAACACGTCCGTGTCGCCGAAGGCGAAGTAGAACGACTCGAGGCGCCCGTTCATGGGCTCGAGCATTGCGGACACCGCGTCGAGACGTGCCTTCGCGCCGGCAGCGCGGACCCCGGCCATGCCCTGGGCGGTGTAGTTGGCGCTGATCAGGTACTTGGGCATGAGCTCACCTTTCCACCAAGGAAGCCGCCGCGTTTGCATGCTAATCGCTTGGCCGTTGCTTCGTCAGGGGTCGGCCGGGGCTAACCGTGCTGGGCCGGCATCTCAGCGGAGCCTACGGTTCGGTCCGCCGGTATCTCGGTGAGCCTCAGCAGGGTCGGCCCGTGGATGAGCCCGACGGCGCACCCCGCAACGAAGAGCGCCACGGCAGCCACGGCGACCAGGAGCACCAGTGGGGTGCCGGGCGGCATACCGCCGGCGCCGAGCTGGATGATGGGCAGGCCCACCGCCCAGGCCCGGGCGTTGGCCCACACCCACGCCCACGGGCGGCGCGTGACCCGGCGCAGGACGAGCGCCTGCGTGCCCCCGAGAACCGGTCCCGCAGCCAACCCAGCGAGCGCCATGAGGGCCAGCTGGAGTATCAGGGGTGGCTCGGCGGCTGCGTCAGCCGTGGCCGCCCCGTCCTGCAGCAGGGCGAACGGCAGGCTCACGGCCAGCCAGGCGATCAACCCGCCGAGCATCGTCGCACCCACCCATCCGCGTGCCGCGATGGCTGGGGCGCGCTCGCGCAAAACCTGCCACTGCAGCCCGCCGACGATCGCGCCCTCCAGCACCGCGAAGACCACGGCTGCAACGAGAGCCGCCGCAACAGCAGGAAGTGCCGACTCCAGCCGCATCTGAAGGGGCAGGCTCGCCAGGGCGCCCAGGCCGAGGCCCAGCAGCTCCCCTACCCCGTTGGCCAGCACCCAGCGCCGCAGCATGATCGCCATCGCTCCCGTGTCGCGTCAGTCCCAACCATCCTCGCCCCGTCGCCGCGCGATCGACTGCGACTGCGAGGCGGCTCACGCCGTGGCTGGCTGCTCAACAAACTGCACAACGGGTGAGTCGGCGGACGTGGAGCGCCGGGCGATGGGCACGCGCCTCAGGTATGCCGTGACCACGGCCTCCCGGGCCGCGCCGCTCAGCACCTCGCCCTCGACGTGGCGCAGCCTGGTCCCGCTCTGCAGGGTGGCCGCCAGCGGCCGCCGGAACGCCCGCCACCACGACTTGTGCTCGTGCTCGCCCACGACCACGACCCATGCCTCGCCGAGTTTCACCGCCCACACCGGCAGCTCGATCTCACGACCGGATTTCGGTGCCGTGTAGCTCAACACGGTGGTACTCGGGCCGACGAGCCAATGCAGCGGCGTCCGGGCCAGCAGGATGACGAGGCGGTTCACGGCATCCCGCCTAGACCGCGGCTCGCTGGAAGTTCTGCCAGGACCGGCTCGCCGTCGGGCCGCGCTGGTCCTGGTAGTGCGAGCCGGACACGTTGCTGCCGTAGGGGTTTTCGGCCGTCGAGGTGAGCCGGAAGAAGCACAGCTGGCCGATCTTCATCCCTGGGTAGAGCACAATCGGAAGGGTGGCCACGTTGGACAGCTCGAGCGTCACGTGGCCGGAGAAGCCGGGGTCGACGAAGCCGGCCGTGGCGTGCGTGAGCAGCCCGAGCCGCCCAAGCGAGGACTTGCCCTCGACCCTCGCGGCCAGGTCGTCGGCGATGCTGAGGATTTCGAGGCTGGATCCCAGGACGAACTCGCCCGGATGCAGCACGAGGCTGTCGTCGGACTCACCCACCTCGACCAGCCGAGTGAGCTCCGGCTGCTCCTGCGCCGGGTCGATGTAGGGATAGCGGTGGTTGTCGAAAAGGCGGAAGTACCGGTCGAGGTGCACGTCGACGCTGGACGGCTGCACCATGGCCGGGTCCCATGGCTCGAGCCTGATCCGCCCTTCGGCCACCTCGGCGCGGATGTCCCTGTCGGAGAGCAGCACGGGCTCACGGTATCGCGGCACCCGTCGGCGGTCTGGCCGAGGAGGCCGGCCTGGTGGTCGGCTAGACTCCGGGATCGGCCCGCCTGAGGCAGGTGGCGTGCGAGCGTAGCTCAATGGCAGAGCGCTAGCTTCCCAAGCTAGATACGCGGGTTCGATTCCCGTCGCTCGCTCACACCTCGATGGGAGGGAAACCGGTGTGAGTCACGCCGGTTTCCCTCCTGTCGACGCCAGTTTCGGGTCGGGCGCGCTAGGGGCGCACCACCTTCACGTAGCTCTGGTCCCCCCAGCTGGAGACAATGGGCGTGCTGGCGTTCGCCAGCTTCCCGGAGCACAGGCCTTTGGCCTTGAGCTGCTTTGCGATGATCGGGACAGCGCTGACGGTGGTGTCGTAGCCGTCATGCATGAGGACGATGTCCTGGTCGTGCAGATCAGCCAGTGCGCCGGTGATCGAGGCGACGGTCGCGTCGGCTTGCCAGTCCTGGGTGTCCACGGTCCAGGAAACGTGCCGCAGCCCTTGGCTCGTTGCTGACGCGAGGTTCTCCGCGGTGAAGCGGTTGAAGGGCGCCCGCCAGTATTTCACTGGCTTCTTCGTGATCGACGTGAGGATCTGGCTGGTGCCGAGTATCTCGTTGGCGCCCGCCTGCGGGTCGAGCTCGTCGAGGAACGGATGGGAGTACGTGTGGTTCTCCACCGCCCCCACCTTCGTCTCGGCCCGCACCGAAGCCACGTCGTCCTGTGCTCGGGCCCCAACGTTGAAGAACGTCGCGGTCAATCCGGCCCGTTGCAGAGCCGTTACCAGCCCCTTGGTCTTGGCGGTCGGCCCGTCATCGAAGGTCAGCGCGACCCAACCCTGACACTTGGGAACGACGGCCTGGGACTGCGTCCGAGCCTCGGTGCCGCCTTGCGCCACCGCTGCACTGCTGCCTGCCGTCAGCAGTGCAGCAGTGAGCGTGGCCATGCCCGCAGCGCGAAGCATTGGCAACTCAGGCGATCCCGCTGCCGGCGGATCGGCGCCACTTGGGCACGATTCGCATCATCGCCGAGCCTGCCGCGATCAAGGCGAATGCCGCCAGCGCGAGCCAGATGCTGTTCGTCCCGGTGAAGGCGAGAGCCCCGCCAGCCACCGGAGGGGTTGCTGTGTTGTAGTTCACTGTTACCAGTCCTTTCTCTTTTTGGCCATTGCATCCACGTACGCCTTTGCGTGTGTCGCTTGAAGAAACAGGTCGTACGGGATCTCGTACATGAGGCCCGACGCGATGGCGCGTAGCGGGCCGCGGTCATGCAGCGTGATGATCCGCTCCAGGCAGAACACCGCTGTCACGCCGAGCCAGAACGGGTGCGTGGACACCCCACCGTTGACGGTTGCCCAGAACAGCGAGGCCACGTAGATCGCCGTCACGACTATGCCGAGCATGGTGTAGACCTGCCGCCCCCAGTACCGCCAGGTGATGCGGGTGAGGCCGTACTGGACGCAGTTCTCGATGGCGCCACGCTTCCAGCGCAGCCGTTGTTGCCAAAGGTCACGCCACGTCGTCATCGCCTCGGTCTTGAGGGTCATCGACGCCGGCGCGAGAATCTCGAACCCCAGGTGCATGATCGCGAACGACAGCTCGTTGTCCTCGGTCAGAACCTGCGTGTCGTAGACGCCCCCGCATCCATCACCCGCTGGCAGCTCGCCGGCCAGGCGAGCCTGCGAAAGCGCCTTCAGCGTCTTCGCCCGAAACATCGCGGCGGTCCCGGTCACGACCAAGCAGCGCCCATCGAGACGGCGAACGTCCCGCGCGTAACGGGCGTACTCGTTGTCCTGCAGGTGCAGCAGCATCCGCGCGCCAAAGGTGGCCTCTTCCGCCAGCGCGGACGCCCGAAACGTCCCCCCGACGGCTCCCAGCCGCGGCTTGGAGCCGAGCTCCGTCAGCCCGGCCTCGACGAACTGCGGGTCGAGCTGACTGTCCGCATCCTGCACGAGGACCACGTCGTCCTCGTTCAGCTGGGGCAGCAGCACCGACAACGCTTGGTTGAGCGCCCCGGCCTTCTTGTGCGCGTTCCCTTCGGTCTCGAAGACCTCAATGCCTTCGACGGACCTGGCGATGTGTGCCGTGCGGTCAGTGCAGTTGTCCGCCACGACGATCACCCGGTCCGGCACCCGGCTCTGGGACTGCAGAGCCGTCAGGGTCGTCCTGATCTGTGACTCTTCGTTGTGCGCCGGGATCAGGGTCACGATCATGGCTGCCACGACCGGCTCGTCGGGTCGCTCAGCGCAGCGATCTGCTGCTCGAGCTCACGAAGCGCGCGCTCGGTGTGCCGTGCGCTCCTCAGCGCGGTCAGTTCCCTGGCCGCAGCCGAGTTCTTCTCGGCACGCAGCACGCGCACGGCGCGCCACTGCTGCTGCACCTCACGCCGAAGCTGATCAAGGTGTCGTGCATTGCGTGTCGGGCGCCCGAAAGCGCCCGACACCTGCTGGCCCGGCATGCCTACCCCCGTTTGGCATCTGGGCGATTCCCCCGAACCCCCCTGTCATGCCCCTCGGGGCACAATGGAACATTACGTGGGGCTGAGTCCCTCTTTACCCTTTCTGGGCGTTCTCGTTATCGTTTCGTTATCTCTTACCTCTTGGCAAGCGCGTTTATAAGTGGTACTAGTCCGCCTGGGCCCCCCTCGATAGTCCGCCCGGGCGCTGCCGGGCTATATCAGACGTGCCGTCGGGGTGACCTGACCACCTGGCCACCACGGCCACCGACGCCGGCCGGCATCGAGCTCCACGAAACACCTGGGATCCGATACGAGCCGGCGCCATCTCGTGACGGTTCAGTGACCCCGCTCGTCTCACGGGCTGGCGTCAGCGCCTCTAAGCGCCTGCTAGACCGCTTCTCGCGCCTTCTGTGTAGGACCACCTACGACAGGAGACCCCCATGGTGCAGCAACTCCCGAGGTCGGACCAGCCACCGGCCGGAGCAGGCGAACAGGCCGTCGGCGACTTCGCCCAGCGCGTCATGGGCGACTCCGCCAGCGCCTTGACCTTCCTGCTGGCCTCCCTAGGCGACCGGCATGAACTGTTCCGCGCCCTGGCGGTCGAACCGGCCACCGCGGCACAGCTCGCCCGACGCACCGGGCTCGACGCCCGTTACCTGCACGAATGGCTGGCCGCCATGGCGGCAGGCCGCTACCTGCACTACGACAGCGGCACCGGGGCGTTCAGCGTGCCCCCAGCCCACGTTCCCGTCCTTGCCGTCGACGGGACCCCTGCATCCGTGGGCGGGGTCTTCCAGTGGCTGCTCGGCGTGGCCCCAGCGCTGGACGCGGTGAGCGACGCGTTCCGGACCGGTCGCGGCGTGCCACCCGAGGCGTACGGGTCCGACCTGCTCCCGGCGATGGAGCGGATCGGGTCCCCCATGTACAACACCCACCTCGTCAACGACTGGCTGGCTTTGGTGCCACGCGCGCACGCCCAGCTCGCCGCTGGCGCCGACCTCGCGGACATCGGCTGTGGCTCGGGCCGGGCCCTCGTCACTCTCGCCCAGGCGTTCCCGTCCAGCCGCTTCACCGGGTACGACGCCTACCAACCGCAGCTGGAGCGGGCTCGCGCGAACGCCGAAGCAGCCGGGGTCTCTGACCGGGTCAGCTTCGAGCAGGTCTGCGTCGGCTCGCCGACCCGGGCCGGCCGAAGCCCAAATGGTATGCCGGCCGAGCGCTTCGACCTCGTGCTCGCCTTCGACGTCCTGCACGACGCCGCGGACCCGGCTGCCGTCCTGTCCGCCGCCCGGGCGGCCCTGCGCCCGAACGGCATACTGCTGTGCCTCGAGCTGGCCGGTGCCGACACGCTCGCCGACAACCTCAACCCCATCGGCCAGATCTACTTCGGGGTGAGCCTGCTGTACTGCCTGTCGGTCTCCCTGTCGAGCGGCGGCCCCGGGCTGGGCAGCCTCGGACTGACCGGGCGTCGGCTTGCCGAGCTGGCCAGCGAAGCGGGGTTCGCCGACGTGCACCGGCTGACCGAGGTGCCCCCGGCCCACGCACTGTACGAGGTGTCCCGATGACCGACCCGTTCGCCAGTGCGACCGCGCTGACGGCGTCGCTGCGGCGCCGCCAGATCGGCTCCCGGGAGCTACTCGAGAGCTACGTGGAGCGAATCGACAAGTTCGACAAGGACATCAACGCCGTCGTCACGCTGGACGAGGAGCGGGCGACTGAAGCAGCGGCCGCCGCCGACGAGGCTGCCGCCCGCGGCGAGTCGCTCGGACCGCTCCACGGGCTGCCGATCACCGTCAAGGACTCCATCGAGACTGCGGGCCTCCGCACGACCTGTGGTGCTCCGCAGCTCGCTCACCACGGGCCGGTCCGTGACGCGGTCGCGGTCGCCCGGCTGCGAGCCGCCGGCGCGATCGTCGTCGGCAAGACGAACACCCCGACGTATGCCGCAGAGGCGCAGACCTTCAACCCGCTCTTCGGCACGACCAACAACCCCTGGGACCTGGCCCGCTCACCCGGGGGGTCCTCAGGCGGTCCTGCCGCCGCGGTCGCGGCTGGGCTCGTCGGCCTCGACCTGGGCAGCGACCTGGGCGGCTCGATTCGGATGCCGGCCGGCTACTGCGGCGTCTTCGGTCTGCGGCCGTCCTTCGGCGTGGTACCGACGCGGGGCCACATCCCGCCGGGCCCAACGGGAATGGGCGAGGTCGACATGTCGACCCTCGGGCCGCTCACCCGTGGCGCGGCGGACCTCGGCCTCGTCCTCGACGTCCTCGCCGGCCCGGACGAGCAGACGGCGCCTGCCTGGCAGCTACGCCTGCCTCCGCCTCGCCACGACACTCTGGCCGGCTACCGCATCGGCGCCTGGCTGCAGGACCCGGACGCCTTGGTGGCCACCGAGACCGTCGAGCTGCTCACCGAGGCCGTCGACTCGCTGCGCCGTAGCGGCGCGAGGGTCGACGAGGTCCGACCGGTGCCGCTGCGTGAGTCGGCACGCCTGTTCCAGCAGCTGTGTCAGCCCATGATGGCGATGGCCTTGCCCGACGAGCTGTACGACCAGCTGCGCGCGCTCGCGTCGTCCAGCGAGCGGTCCGGGCACGCCCAGTGGGCACGCCACGTCACGGCGACCTACCGCGATGTCGCGCTGGCCGACCAGCGACGCCTGGCCATCAAAGCCCAGTGGCGCCGGCTCTTCCGCGACTACGACGCCGTCCTCTGTCCGATCACGCCGACGGCCGCACTGCTGCATGACCAGTCCGAGGGCGAGCGCACGATCACCGTCGACGGGGTCACCAGGGACTACTGGACGCAGGTCCGTTGGACACAGGCCATCTCGGTCGCCCACCTGCCCGTTGCGGCTGTGCCGGTCGGCCGGTCCGCCGACGGCCTGCCGGTCGGTATGCAGATCGTCGGGCCCTACCTGCAGGACCGGACCGTGGTCGACCTGGCCGCCCGACTCGAAGCAGCACATGGAGGCTTCGCCCAACCGCCGGGATACTAGCCAGGTGAGCATCGCCGGCTTGGTCGGGCGGGACGCGGCGATCCAGGTGCTCGACGACGCCGTTGCCGAGGCCCGATCCGGGCGCGGTCGGCTCCTGCTGGTCAGCGGGGACCCGGGGATCGGAAAGACCGCGCTCGTGGCGGAGCTGCTCCACCGAGCGTCGCGCCATGGCCTGGTGACCGCCTGGTCAGCATGCTCCCCCGGACTGGCCGCACCGGCATACTGGCCGTGGGTGCAAACCCTGCGGGCGATCAGCCGGCACGCCCCCAGCCACCCGTTGCCCGCACCGGTCGCCCACCTGCTCAGCGACGTGGGCCCCACCGAGCGGCCCCAGGAGGCACAGCGGCCGGACAGCGCCCGGTTCCGGCTCTTCGACGCTCTGGCGGGCTACCTCGACGCGGTGGCACAGCACACGCCGCTGGTCCTCATCATCGACGACCTCCACTGGGCGGACGAGCCGTCGCTGCTGGCGCTGAAGTTCGTCTCCGAGCGCATCCCCTCTTCGTCGGTCCTCTTGGTCGGCACCTACCGCGATGTCGAAGCCGCGCCGGTCCTTCGCGAGGTCGCGCGTGGCGCCGAGCTGCTGCCGCTCGCCGGACTGGACCAGCCTGGCGTCGGGGAGCTCATGGCTCGCCTGCAGCACACGGTCGGCGCCCAGCCGGTTCCCGAGCAGGTGGTCCGGGCAGTCTGGCTGCGCACCGGAGGTAACCCGTTCTTCGCCCGGGAGCTGACCAGGTTGCTGCCCGCCCATCCCGCGGCAGCAGCGGCCGTTCCCGACGGCGTGCGCGACATCCTCACCGGCGGCTGGACCGCCTCTCCCCCAGGTGCCGCGAGGTGCTCGAGTATGCCGCCCTGCTGGGCAACCCGTTCGAGGCCGACGTGCTCGCCCGGGTCCTGAACGAGCCGCTCAGCCAGATAGCCGACCTGCTGGAGGAGGCGGGTGCGCACCGCATTGTCCTTCGCATTCCCGGACCGGCCGCGACCTATCGCTTCGTCCACGACCTCTTCCGGGAGACCGCCGCTCAGCCCCTCGAGCGCGCTGAGCGCGAGGCGCACCACCGCGCCTTGGCGCAGGTCCTCGTCGACCTCGCTGCGCAGGGGCGCGCGGTCACCGCGGCCCGCGTTGCCGAACAGCTGTGTTCGGCCGGGCCACCGGTGGCGGCCGAGGCGGTGCGGTTCGCCATGCGGGCGGCAGCCGACGCGTCAAGCCGACTTGCCTATGAAGATGCGTGCGGGCACCTGGAGCGCGCGCGCACCGTGGCCGAGAGCAACCCCGACGTGACGGCGGAGACGTGTCTCGAGGTGCTGATCCGGCTGGGCGACGCGAGCCACGCAGCGGGGCGCCCCGACGCCTCCCGCGAGGCGCTTCTGGAGGCCTCGGTGTTGGCTCGTCACCTGGGTGAGCCCATCGCGACCGCCCGCTGCGCGTTGGGCCTGCATCGGCTCGGCGTTCGTGCTGGCTATCGCGAACCGGCGACCGAGGCCCTGCTCGACGAAGCGGCAGCGACCCTGCCGGAGGTAGCGACGTCGTGGCGCGCCCTGGTGTACGCAGCGGCCATGCGGCACCGGCACCACCACCGTCTTCGCTCGGACTCCCGGGACACCGAGCTGGCCGAGCGGGCCGTCGCCCTCGCTCGGACCCACGGGGACCCGGGTGTCCTGGCGACGTGCCTGCTGGCCGCCCACGATGTCCGCTGGCGCCCGGGCAGTGCAGCCCTGCGGCGCCCGATCGTCGAGGAGATGCTCGTTGCGGCCGAGCAGGCTGGGGACGCAGACCTGCACGTGCAGGCTCTTCAGCTGCGGGCGGCCATCCTGCTCGAGCTCGGGGACCCGCAGGCTCCTGCTGCGCTCGCGGCATACTGTCGTGAGGCCGACCAGCTGGGCTATCCGAGGGCCCGCTGGAACGCGATGACCCGCCGGGCCACGCTCGCGACCATCACGGGAAACCTCGACGAGGCAGCCAACCTGCTGGGCACCGCCCTCGCGCTCGGCGAGCAGGTCGGGGAGCCGGATGCGGGGGGCCTGGCGGCGACCCAAGCGCTGGTCGTGACCCGCTTGGCCCACCTGACCGGCGCAGAGCCGACCTTCCGGGTCCCGATCCAGGACGTGTTCAGGGCTGGCAGCGACTCGTTCGGGCGACATGACGAGCCGATCATGAAGGCGCTCGGACTGCTCGCCGCGAACGACCGCGACGGTGCGGCCCAAGCCCTCGAGGGACAGGTGCTTCGCGACATCCCGGCGTCCCACGACGCCGAGATGGTCGTGCTCGCCGCGTGGGTCTTCGCCGAGGTGGGCTCCGCGCCGGGGCGCCGCCACCTCTACGACGCCTTGGCCCCGCTCGCGGGCAGCGGCTCGGTGGTCGGAGGGGCGGCCGCCTTCCAGGGGCCAATCGACCTGCACCTGGGGGTGTTGGCGGACGCGCTCGGTGAGGTGGCCAAAGCCTCCGAGCACTACCGCGCCGCCGCGGCGTTCGCCCGGCGGCTGGGTGCCCCGCTGTGGCAGCGCGCCGCGCAGGAGCGCCTCGGCTCGGTCAGCGTCTTCCTGCGCGACGGTGAGCGATGGCGAGTGCGGTATGCCGGCCGCGAGGTGTTCGTGAGCGACAGCAAGGGGGTGCGCGACCTGGCGGCGCTGCTGGCGGCACCGGGCCGGCAGATCGCCGCCGCAGAGCTGCTCGGGCTCCCCGCGTCGGCGCCCGGAGCGGATCCGGTGCTCGACGCTCGAGCGCGCGCCGAGTACCGCGAGCGACTGACTGAGCTGCAGCAGGAGCAGCAGGCCGCCGAGGAGCTGCACGACCTCGGCCGCGCCGAGCGCGCGCGCGCCGAGTACGAGTTCATCCTCGCCGAGCTGCGGGCCGCCACGGGTCTCGGCGGACGCAGTCGGCGCCTCGCCGACGAGACCGAGCGGGCCCGCAAGACGGTCACGGCACGCATCCGGTATGCCGTGCAGCGCATCGGGGCTGTGCACCCCCAGCTGGCCGACCACCTGACCGCGAGTGTGCGCACCGGCGTGCTGTGCAGCTACCAACCGTCCCAGCCCATGGCGTGGCGTACGTCCGTGAGCGGTGTCTGACCACATTGTGGAAGGTCGTCCACGTCATAGCGTGCACAATCTTCCGCAGTGTCCGCTCGCGCGTGGCCAGCGGGTGTCAGGCCCAGAAGGCGGTCACCGCGGCCGGGGCGCCGACGAACTGGTCCACGCGGCATACCCGCCCGCTGTCGAGGCTGAAGAACAAGACTTGGGTGTCGTCGAAGGTGCGCCCGTCTGGTCGGGTTCCGCTGATCCGGGTGAGCACCCCCACGTGGCCCGCGCCGTCGGACGTGCCGATGGTGGGAACCGGGCGCAGGGTGCCTGCGGTGAGCTCCATCGACTCGCGGAGGAACGCCACGATCGCGTCCACCCCTGCCTTCGAGCCCGCCAAGGAAGGCCAGCGCTTCCAGGGGACGGGCCGAGTCGATGAGGTCTCCCCGAGAGCGGACCGCAA
>JBIOUP010000297.1:0-6738 GCA_044867305.1 Dermatophilaceae bacterium | reverse complement strand
GCGCCGAGGCGCCCGACGACGGGCAGCTTCGCCTGCACCCGAACCGCCCGGGAACCGGGCTGACCTTCCGCGACGAGGCGGCCAGGCCCTACGAGCTGGCCGAGCCGTCGCCATCCCAGTGACGCCGGCAACGGCGAACCACCCGACAAGCGGAGGCACAGGATGACCGACACCGCACCCGAGGCGGGGGCCCAGACCGAGCGCAGCCTGACCTTGCAGCACGTCATCGACGACCTCGTCGCGACCGGGCCGAACCACACGGTCGAGGAACTGGCCGCGCGACTGGTCGCGACCCTTCGAGAACGCGGCCTACCAGCCATGCCGCAGGCGTGGATCGAGGCGGTGGCCGAGTCCGCCGCCGCCGGCAATCCCTATGTCGTCTCGCGCGTCACGGCAGAGCATGAGGACGTGCCCGCACCGGCAACGCCCACCCCGCCGTACGGCATCGAGTGACCCTGGGGTGGGCGTCAGCTGCTCGTCGGCCATGCCAAACGCGTTGTCTTGCGCCGTTCGGCATAAGCGGAACCTACGGTCCGGCATACTTGCGCTTCGCGGGCACTTTGGCCCGAATAGACCAGCTCGGTACCCCAGCGACCACGACGTGGACGTCGACGCCGACACGGACTTGGAGACGCCATGGCCAACGAGCCCCACAGCCCCTCTCGGGACAGCGCCCAGGGCCAGTTCTTCGCCAGGCCCATGTATGCCGTGCAGGTCGACGGCTGGCCGGCGAACCTCGTCTACCCGCCCAAGGCGCTCGAGGGCGACGTCCCGGCGCCGCCGGGGGCGCGGCTGCGGATGTGGGAGATCCCGGTGGGGGAGGCACGGCACGTGCCTCCGGTGGGGCCGACGCTGCTCGACACCAGCTCGTTCAGCCTGCGCAACAGCGGAAACCGCACCCTCATGGCACCCAAGCGGTCGTGGAAGGCGTCGATCGAGCACGACGAGTTCGCGCAGATGGACACCCTCAACCTCAAGTCGATGTACAACGACGCCAGCCAGATGCGCGAGGCAGTTGCCTGGGGGCTGTTCGACCAGGCGCAGGTGCCCGCGCCACGGCATACCTACGCCCGACTCGTGATCAACGGCAGGTTCCTCGGCCTGTTCTCGGTCATCGAGCAGGTCGACAAGCCGTTCCTGTCCGAGCGGTTCGACGGCAAGCCGTCAGGCAACCTCTACAAGGTCTACGTGGGGGCACTCGGGCCGGGCTCTCTGGAGCACCGCGTAGGACCCGACGGAGACGACGGCGGCAAGCAGTACCAGACCCCCGGGGGCGGCGACGAGCAGACCTACCGGCTGGACAAGTCGTACTCGAAGCGCGCCGACGCCGGCAGCTACGACGACCTGGCTCAGCTCGTGCGAGTCATCAACGGGGTCGGCCTGCCGGGCGGGCCGGAGAAGTTCGCGACCGACCAGTATGCCGAGTCGGTGCGGGGCATCCTCGCGGTCGAGCCGTTCCTGCGCTGGGCGGGTGTCAACGTCCTGGTCGGGGCGTGGGACAACTACTTCGCCACACCCGCGAACTACTTCCTGTACAACGGGGCCCGCACGGCTGGGTCTGACGACGTCGCAGGAGAGCCGTACTTCAGCTTCATCCCGTGGGACTACGACAACACCTTCGGCATCGACTACTTCGGAGCGCCCATCTGGCAGTACGTCGATCTGCTGGACTGGCCGGCGAGCACCGGCGCCTACCAGGCGTTCAACCACCATCCGGGGCATCGGTCTCGGATTCCCCTGGTACAGAACCTGCTTGCCAACCCCCAGTTCCGCCGGTACTACCTCGACCACATCGAGCACCTGCTCGACACGGCGTTCGACCCCGACCTCATGAGCGCCCGCATCGGGCTGGGTGCCCACCCGGCGCTGTGGGGCCGGGTGACGCCGGGGGCGTACCTGGAGTCCGACACGCCCTACGGACCGCCGTTCACCGGGCGGCAGTTCACCAACCACGAGGTGTATCTCGGCGGGTTCGTCCAGCAGGAGCTGCGCCACGGCAACGCCTTTATCTACGGCATCGAGAACTACGTGCGGATGCGGTACGACAGCGCGCGGGCCCAGCTGGATGTCCTGCGCCGGCGCGACCCGTCAGGGTCCAGCGGCGCCCGATTCGGCGGGTGATCTTGCGCGAGGCCCGGCCCCTGACGGTCGTGCGGGAGGCCAAGGTCGCCGACCTGCTCGTGGACTCCTTCGCCATGGCGCCCGGGCGAGAGCGCCCCGACTCCCGCCGGCTGGAAGCCAGCGGAGTGACCCTCGCCGAAGGGCGGCTGTGGGTGGTGTTCGACGACCTTCCTGTCGTCGCCAGCCTCGACCCCAGGCTCGTCGTTCCGGACTCGACCGCGCGGCTCGTGCCGGTCCCAGCGAGCCTCACAGACGTCGAAGACATCGCCCACGACCGCACTACCGGGCACTTCTTCGTGGTTGTCGAGGGACGGCATACCGGGTCCAAGCCCCCACGGCCGCTGATCGCCCAGTTCGACGGCGAGTGGCGAGCGATCGCCACGAAGTGGGTCGACGTGCCACTGGTCAAGGAGAACAAGGGAATCGAGGGGCTCGACGTCGTGCGGCGCGGCGGCACGACGTACCTGCTCGGCCTGCTCGAAGGCAACCGTGGCCTGGCTGGCAAGGCCGGTCGCCGGTTCGGGGGTGGCCGGGTCCACGTGCTCTCCGAGGGGGCCCAACAGTGGCACTCGGTGGGCACGATCGACCTGCCGAGCGACCTGCGGTTTCGTGACTACAGCGCGCTCAGCGTCGTCGATGACCGGGTCGCCGTGCTCTCGCAGGAGTCCTCCGCACTCTGGGTCGGCCGGCTCAACGCCCAGAAGTGGGAGATCATGGACGACGGCGTCGTCTACCCGTTCCCGACGGACCACGACGGTCGCACCGTCTACCGCACCGTCGAAGGGGTGACATGGCTCACCGAGCGCGAGCTGGCCGTCGTCTCCGACCGCGACTCGGCCTCTCGAGCGCGCAGCACCCACGCCAAGGACCAGTCCGTGCACCTGGTCGAGCTGCCCGCTGGTCTCTGATGACGGCATACCCGGTGCTGGCGGGGGAGTGGCACCGGTGAGCGCGCCACTGCACGGACTGTTCGACAAGCGCGTCCGGGGGGACGACGCGTTGCTGGCCTTGTCGCAGAGCAGGTTCGAGCAGGTTGGCCTGGCGGCGGAGATGTTTGCCGGCTCGCCGGACGGCCTTGCGCACGTGCTGCGCTTCACCCCGGCGGCCAGCCGGGCACCGATGGTGCACCTGTCGCGGGACCTCGACCTGCTGCGCGAGCGGGACCGGGCGGCCATCGTCGAGATGGTCCGGCGCTTCGCCGGCCAACTGTCCGGGTTCGTCCTGCACGACCGGCACGACATGCCACGTCGGCTCGACGAGGTGGCCCGTGCCGCAGCGCAGGTGTCCGCGGCGCTCGTGGCGCATGGGACTTCGTGTCTGTTCGTCGAGTATGCCGCGGGCAGCACCCTGGAAGAGTTCGTCGCGCTGGGGGAGTGCCTGGCACCGTTCGAGCAAGTGGGTCTGTGCATCGACATCGGGCATGTGGGCGTGCGTGCAGCTCGACGCCGGTTCGCCGAGCTGGTTCCCTCCGCGCAGGTCGACCTGGCCGCTCTGCATGCCGACGACCCGAGGATGCCCGAGCTCGTCGACGCGGTGGTAGCAGCGGTGGCCGTGGGCCGCTCCTCGGTCACGACCCTGACGCGAGCCGTTGGCAGCCAGACCAACCCGGTGCACTTCCATCTCCACGATGGTCATCCGCTGGTGCCCGGGCTGTCCGACCACTTCGCCTTTCAGGGGTCGCTGCCGATCCCGTTCTTGTGGCGCGGCCGCCGGTCGCTGCCGACGCTGTACGGGGTCGAGGGGTTGGCAGACGTGCTGCGAACGGCGAGGGAGTGTATCCCGCAGGAGCGGCTGTCGATGACCCTCGAGATCCACCAGGGCTATGGGCGACTGGCCCTGGATGCAGACGCTGCCGCGTTGTTTCGGCACTGGACGGACCTCACCAACGCCGAGCGCCAGAACGCCTGGCTGGCGCTCGTCACGCAAAGCGCGGCTCTCGTGCGCGGGCTCAGCCACGTGGTCAGTTGACCGCGTCCCCGCCAAGGCATCGCTCATGGTTGCGTGGGGCGGCTCGGTGACGTCGAGAGCCCGGTCACTGTCCTGGGGCGACGGTACGTAACCCGGCGATGCGGGCCGCCGCGGCCTGCCGTTGGTCGTAGCTGACGAAGGCATCCAGAGGCGACAGGGAAACGGCAGCCACAAGGTGGATGGCATCCAGGGTACGCAGCGTCGGAAGGTCAAGGGCGCCCGCCGCGGCGAGGACGACCTGGTCGAGTGCCTGGAGGCCGACCGCATCGAGAACCTCGCTCGCCTTGCCGATGAGCTCGTCGAGGTGCGCATCGTGGCCCGCGTTCGCAGCTCGGCGCAGCGCACGGGGTACTTCAGCAAGGACCAGCTCCGAAGCCACCATCGCGGCGCCGCTGACAAAGGCTCGAAGGGACGCGGTTTCTGGCTCTGCGCGAACGAGCTTCACCAGCGCCGACGAGTCGAGGTAGAGGAGGGACACACCGTCAGCGCTCGTCGCGGATGGCCTCAAGGGCTCGGCTCAGAGCGTAAGGATCACCCGTCATGGGCAGGGTCGACGGCAGCCCGTGGCGGCGAGGGGCAGCCACCAGGCCGGCGGCGACAAGCGCGTCGAGAGGGGAGGGACCCACGGCAGGGGGACCCAGTTCCGCGATTGGCTTGTTGCGGTCCGTGACGATGAGTCGTTCACCCTGTTCCACCCGGCGTAGATAGACGCTCAGGTTCTGTCTCAACTGGGCCACGCCCACTGTGGCGTTCATGTACATAAAGGTAGCATCTGGCGCTGTCGTCCCTAGGCGTCGGCCGTCACCGTGCCCGGGGGCCCGGCCAACACCGTGGGCACGTACTCGAGCAGCTGTAGCCGACCGTCGAAGGTGCGACTGCGCACCATCTCGAGCGAGACGTCGGGGTACCCGTCGTAGATCCGGTCCCGACCGGTGCGTCCCGTGATGACCGGGAAGACGACCACGCGGAAACGATCCACGAGCCCCGCGCTCAGCAGCGAGCGGCACAGGGTGAGGCTGCCCATGGTCCGCATGGACTTGGCGGCGGTGGCCTTCATCGTGCGCACCGCCTCGACCGGGTCCTGGGTGACCAGGGTCGAGTTCGCCCACTCCAGCGGATCGGTCAAGGTGCTCGAGAACACGACCTTCGGCAGGTCGGCCAGCGAGTCGGTCCCTGGCTCACCGCTGCTGGCGAACCCGTACATGAGCCGATAGGTGTTCGCGCCCATGAGGACGGTGAACTCCCCTTCTGGCTGCTCGCCCAACCAGGCGAGGTACTCCGGCCCTTCCAGGCCCCACCAGCCGGGCCAGCCGTCGGCGGCGCCGTATCCATCCAGCGAGGTGATGAAGTCAACGAGCAGCTCTGGCATCTTCTTCGTCCTTTCGATTCGAAGGCGGCGAACGGGGCGCCCGATCAGGCCGTCAGCAAGGCGTCCATCTGGCCAACCGCCTGCTGCAGACCCTCGGTCATGCCCATGCCCATCAGCTGCTCCATCTGCTCGCGTGAGTCAAAGCTGGAGCGCAGCTGCATCCGGGTACCACCGCCGCGCTCGTTGAGCTGCATGCGCACCGTCGTGACCGGCATCTGCGGGTTCGGTATGCCGTCGGCGTCGGCAAACCCGTCGGTGAACTCCAACGACTTCGGCGGGTCGACTCTCTGCACTCGCCACCAGCCGCAGTACTTGTCGCCGTCCGGACCGGTCATGAAGTAGGTGACGTTGCCCCCGGGAGTCAGGTCGTGCTCCACCACGGTGGCGGGGTAGCTCGGCGGTCCCCACCAGCGCTCCAGCAGCCGTGGGTCGGCCCAGAGCTCCCACACCCGTTCGGCACTCGTGTCGAAGTCCGCGACCAAGGTGAGGGTCAGGTTGTCAAGGTCCTTGTCGACGCTGGTGACGCTCATGTGTCTCATCCTTTCCCCGGGGGTTCTGAGGGTTCGTCGGCGGCGCGAGCAGGTCGGACATGCGGTCTATGCGCCCTCGCCAGGCGGCCTCGAGCTCGTCGAGCGCCTCGCGTGCCCGGCATACCGCGTCGCCGTCGGTGCGCACGAGCTGCTCCCGTCCGCGACGCTGCTTGGTGACCAGCCCGGCCCGTTCGAGCACCGCCACGTGCTTCTGCACCGCGGCGAAGCTCATCGGGTAGACCTCGGCCAGTCGTGAGACCGACCGGTCGCTCACGATGCAACGGCGCAGGATGTCGCGGCGAGTGGCATCGGCGAGGGCGTGGAACAGCTGATCGACGTCCTCGGCAACGGGCTGAAGTACAACCATTTGGTTGTAGGTTAGCCGTCCTCCGAGGTCAGGTAAAGGGGGGACGACGTCCGAAACGCACGCTGTCCCCGCGCCCGCGTTTAGACATAATGTTCCTTATCGGCGTTCCGGTAGGCCCGTCCCATTCCGACATTCACCGTCGGGGCTCCCTGTAGCCACATTGGACGCACGCCTTATAGCCACAAGTAGATAACGCCCGCCTACCACACCAGGCAGGCTGCGCACGCGCTGGTCAAGGTGATCCGCCCGGTCAGGTGCGGACATACGCCGCCAGGTGCTTCCCGGTGAGCGTGGCACGGTCGGCGATGAGGTCGGCAGGCGATCCTTCGAAGACGATCCGGCCACCGTCGTGGCCGGCTCCCGGGCCCAGGTCGATGATCCAG
>JBIOUP010000296.1:0-8223 GCA_044867305.1 Dermatophilaceae bacterium | reverse complement strand
TCCAGCAACCCGGCCACGAGGTACTGCTGCCCCATCTCGGCCCCTCCCATGACACAGACCGTCTTGTCTCCCGCCGCCTCCTGCGCCCGACGCAGAGCCTCCTCGATGCCCTCGGTGACGAGCTCGTAGACACCCCCTTCCGGCGGGGTGTCGGCCCGATGCGTTACGACGAACACGGGGCAGCGTGCGTCACCCGACGGTCCGTCCGGACCCCACCATGGAAGTGACGTGTCGTAGGTTTCACGACCCGCGATGACGGCACCGAGCTCGGCCACAGCCTCAGCCAGGTAGGTCCGGTTTCGCTCGTCCTCCCCGAACGCCCACTGAGTCAGTCGCTCACCGCCTGGTCCCGTCGGCTCCTCCGCCGTCCGGCCGGCGGCGGTGACGAAACCGTCCAGTGACATGCTGATGTCGAAGACGACGTGGCCCATCGCACGCTCCTTTGCAGTCCTGTCTAGATCCAAGGGCTGGCGCCCTGATTGCTGCCCGAGCCTTACGGCTTGCGGGCCATGACGGCACCGTTCGCCCCTGCAGCTTCGAACCAGACGGTGCGGACGTCTTGGAAGCCCAGGTCGCCCAGCCACGCGTGATACTCGCCGGCCGTGTAGTTACGGCCCTCGGTCTCGACCAGCATGTTGAGGCTCATCAGTGCCGCAGACGGAGGGCCGGTCCGCTCGTCGTTGACCAGCAGCTCGGCGATGATTATCCGACCACCGCTCGGCAGCGCCGCCCAGCACTTCTGCAGGATCGCGCGGCACCGGTCTTCCGCCCAGTCGTGCATGATCATCGACAGCAAGATCGTGTCATGCCCACCGGGCAACGAAGAGTCGGCGAAGAAGTCACCCGCCACCGTGCCGATGCGCTCCGGAAGGCCCGCTTCTCTGACCTTCCCGGCCGCGATATCGGCGACCTGCGGCAGCTCGTAGACGGTTGCGATCAGGTCGGGGTAGAGCCTGCATAGTTCGATGTCGAAAGCTGCGGTGCCACCTCCGACATCGAGCAACTTGCGCGCACCGCTCAGATCGATGGCCTGGCCCAGTGCCCGAGCGGTGAACGTCGAGAGCGAGTGCATCGCCTCCCAGAACACCGCGAGCAGCTGGGGGTCCTCGCCGTCGAAGAGCGAGCCCTGCCGGTCCGGATCCCAGGTGATCGGGCGGTTTGTGCGGATCGCCTCGGTCAGCCTGCCCCATCCGGGATACAGCCGCCGGTCGAGCATCTGCACCCAGCCGCCGAAGTAGTAGGGCTTGCCGTGGACCAGGAACTCCTCGGCGATAGGACTGTTGACATAGCGGCCTTCGTTCATCACGAGCAGCCCGAGCGCGGCGCACCCAGTGAGCAGCATCTCCGCCGGCCGATCCTCGATCGCCAGCGCGTCGGCAAGCCCTTCAGCCGTCGTACCGGCCGTGCCGGACAAGGAGGAGAAGAGGTCGAGCTCATGGGCTGCGGCGAGCGTTTTGAACGCCCAGAAGCCCGTTGTCAACTGCATCAACGGAACGGGCGACAAGGCGCTATCGAGGTCCGCGGTCATGGCACCTCCCAAGGGCATGTCATCGGTATGGTCCTCCTTGCTCCTTCCCACCGGTTTCCGACCGGTGGTGAGACTCGGTTCCTTGATCGTCCGCGCCTGTGGTGCCTTCGACCAAGGACCGTTCGGTACAGCCGAACGGGGGAGCGACATACGCGTTGGGCCCACCCCAGCGCTCTTGACCGGAAGCGCTAGGTGAGGGCCGCCGCGGTCGCGCTACCCAATGCTCGAATGGGGGATCACCTGCGCGAGTACGATTGGTCACATGCGTGGCGTTCGCCGGGCCGCTGACGTTCTTGATCTCTTCTCCGTCGAGCGTCCCCATTGGGGCCCTACGGAGGTAGCGGCCGAAATGGGCGTCGCGAAGTCGAGCGCGTATGCGCTACTGCGGGAACTGGCACATGCTGGCCTGCTGGAGCGGATGGCGTGCGGGCGATACCGGCTCGGCTGGCGGCTGGCTGGCCTGGCCCACACGATGCTGCAGGCGAACGGGCACAGCTCCACGGCCGTCCCTGCTGCTCACGAGCTGGCACGGCACCTCGGCGAGACGGTCCACCTCGCCGCCCTCGACCGCGACAAGGTCTTGTACGTCACCAGCGCCGTACCGACGCGGGGGGTGGCCGCGCCGACCGACTCTGTTTCGGCAGAGCTGACGCCCCTCGGTCAGGTCCTGATAAATGAGCACCGCGGAGTGCTCGTCGGACCGCAGCAGGCGCTCCAAGGCGTGACCTGCGCCGCCGCGGCCCTGCACGTGCGCGACGAGCCCGCCGGGTCGCTCGGCGTCTGCGCCCCGAACGAGCGGTTCGCGAGCCGGCGCGACGTATACGCGTCCGCGGTCGCTGCGAGCCAGAAGCGTGTGGCTCGTGCCGTTCGGCTGTAGCGAACGTCCGTTAGCCGAGGTCCCGCCGTCACGGATCGTCGAGCACATCGATCCTCACCCTAGGGCCGAGTGGCAAGGTGCCGCATCACACGCTTAATTTCGCGACGGGACCGCCCTTATGTGCATCATCGCTGTCGGTGGCGCCGGCACCATCGGCAGTGCCGTGGTCGACATCCTCTCGACCCGACATGACGTCGTCGTGGTAGGGCGACCTCCGGTGACGTCCGGGTCGACTTCCGCTCCCCGGCCTCCGTGCGATCCATGTACGAACAGATCGGGGACTTCGACGCGTTCGTCTGCACGGCCGGGGAAGCGCATTTCGGGCCGTTTGGCACGGCGACTGAGGAAGAGCTCGCCCTCGGAGTGCACAGCAAGCTTCTTGGTCAGATCCGCCTCGTCCTCCTCGGCAGATCGAGGATCTTTACCGCGGCTCATTCACCCTCGTTCCGGCTACCTCTTCGTCGACCCCATCCCCGAGGCCGTGAGCTTCGCCGTCGCGAACGGCGGCGTCGAAGGCTTCGGGCCGTCGCCCTCACCCTCGACCGCGAGGTTCGTATCAACGCCGTCAGCCCGGGGGTGGCCCAGGCAAGCTCCGAACAGTTCGGCCAGTTCAACCCTGGCCGCACGCCCGTACCCAGCGCAGAATTACGGCAGCCTTCACACGCAGTGTGGAGGGATGGCGAACCGGCGAAGTCATCCAGGGCCTGGTAACCAACGGGCACATCCAAGCGGGGGCCGGTGACACCCGTAACCGGGGCGCACAGGCAAAGGGGGTGGACACGACTTTCGCCACCAGGGGGACAACGAGGACATCGCCGACGACCACGACGGAGACGCTAGACTCGGCGGCTCGGCCATGGCTACTTCAGCCGAGGGACCGATCTACCGACGACCCTGTCTGCGCGCGATCGCCATTGCCACCACAGCCGCCGCAGCACCGGCGGCCCGGACCACCCACCCCACGGTCAACAGCGGATCCAGTGACTCCGTGACCCCGGTGCGGGCGGGTCTGGCCGGGGGGGACGGCAATATTTGCGAGAAAGTCCGCAAGGGCATGTCGAAATCGTGTCGGCCCGATGGAGGAGGTGGCGAAGGGCCGGCACCGGGCAGGCCCGCAACATGGAGGAGATCTCATGAGCACGAAGGCTTCTCACGGCGTGGCAGCGGTTGTACGGAACCACCCAGAGACCGGTCCGGGCCGAGAATGCGCTCCGGAGGATCGGACCACTCGTTCCCTGCTGGGTTACGGCGTGGTCGCCGGTCCGTTCTATGTGCTGGTCAGCCTGAGCCAGGCAATCGTCCGGGACGGCTTTGACCTGACGCGGCACGACTGGAGCCTGCTGGCCAACGGCGCTGGCGGGTGGCTTCAGGTCGCCAACCTGGTCCTCACCGGGCTGATGGTGGTCGCCGCCGCCGTCGGCTACCGCCGCGCGCTGCGCGGCGGGATCGGCCAGCGATGGGCGCCCCGGCTGCTCGCCGCCTACGGGCTCGGCCTGGTGGGTGCCGGGATATTCCGCGCGGACCCGATGGCCGGATTCCCAGCCGGAACCCCGGACGGCCCCCCGGTCACCTTCACCGCACCCGGGATGCTGCACGTTGTGTGCGGCGGCATTGGGTTCGTGGCTCTGATCCTGGCGACCTTCGTGCTGGCGAAGCGGTTCGGCCGCGAGGGCCAGCGCGGCCGAGCAGCAGCAAGTGTCATCACCGGCGTCGCCTTCCTGGCCGGTTTCGCGGGCATCGCCTCCGGCTCTCCCACACCCACCGTCGTCCTGGGCTTCACCGCCGCGGTGCTGCTGGCCTGGGCCTGGCTAAGCAGCACCTCCGCCCACCTGTATCGACGCCTCCACTAACCCCGCTCACCCCTGTCCCACTGGATCGGAAGGAGAACGACGATGCGTTACCTGGTTCTGTTGAAGGCTCTCTCCACCTCGGGCACACCTCCCCCGGCTGAGCTGATGGATGCCATCATGGCGCTCGGCGAGAACGCCAAGAACGCTGGTGTCCTCCTCGATACCCAAGGCCTGCAGCCCAGCGCCGCCGGCAGCCGGGTCAGCCTGACCGGGGGCCAGCTCAGCGCGGCCGACGGACCGTTCACCGAGTCTAAAGAGCTGATCAGCTACGCCCTCTACGACGTGCGGTCCAAGGAGGACGCCGTCGAGTGGACCAACCGGTTCCTGAAGCTGCACCAGCAGATGTGGCCGGGGTGGGAAGGCGAGGCCGACGTGCTCAAAGTCTTCGGACCCGAAGACTTCGCCCCACCCGCCGGCGGTCCGGCGTAGGTGACCGCAACCACCGCCGCGGTCGAGGCGGTCTGGCGCATCGAGTCAGGCCGCCTCGTCGCCGCTCTGGCCCGCCTCACCGGCGACTTTCCGGCCGCCGAGGACCTCGCCCAGGACGCACTCGAAGTCGCGTTGATGCAGTGGCCACGAGACGGCATACCTGACCACCCGGGGTCGTGGCTGATGGCCACCGCCAAGCACCTCGCCGCGACCCAATACCGACGCCAGCAGAACCTGACCCGAAAACTCGCCGTTCTCGCCCACCAGCAGTCCACGAACAGTTCCCAAGGAGGTGACCCCATGGCCGCCATCGACGAGCACGTCGACGCACCCATCCACGACGACCTGCTGCGGCTGATTTTCACCGCCTGCCACCCAGCCCTCAGGATCGACTCACAGGTCGCCCTCACCCTACGCACGCTCGGCGGGCTGCAAACCAGGGACATCGCCCGCGCGTTCCTCACCAGCGAGACCACCATGGGTCAGCGCATCTCCCGGGCGAAGAAGACACTGACCGACCAGCAGGTGCGCTTCGAGCTCCCGCCGACCGACGAACTGCCGGACCGGCTCGCGGCCGTGCTCGGCGTGGTGTACCTGATCTTCAACGAGGGCTACGCCGCGACCGCCGGCGACGACTGGACCCGACCCGCCCTCTGCCACGACGCGCTGCGACTCGGACGTGTCATCGCATCGCTGCAGCCCGATCAGGCAGAAGTGCATGGCCTCGTGGCCCTGATGGAGCTACAGGCTGCCCGAATCCCCGCCCGCACCGAACCCGACGGGCAGCCGGTCCTACTCGCTGACCAAGATCGCCAACGATGGGACCAGCTGCACATCAGCCGCGGCCTCGCTGCCCTCGACCGGGCCGAGCAGCTCGGCGGCGGTCCGTACACGCTGCAAGCCGCCATCGCTGCCTGCCACGCGAGGGCGGGCAGCGTGGACGACACCGACTGGCGCCGGATCGCCGCCCTCTACACCGTCCTTGCCCACGTCGCGCCGTCCCCGGTGGTCGACCTCAGCCGCGCCGTCGCCGTCGGCATGACCGAAGGGCCCGAACGGGGGCTCGCGCTTGTTGAAGACCTCGACCGGCGCAACGCCCTGCCTGGCTACCCCGAGCTCGACGCGGTCCGAGCCACGTTCCTGAACCAGCTCGGGCGCCACACCGAGGGTCGGGCCGCGTTCCAGCGCGCGGCCGTAGCCACCAGCAACACCCGCCTCCGCGCGCTCTACCTCCAACAAGCCGAACAGTCCGAACGCCACGACCCAGAAGAGCACGACGCAGAAGAGAAGGAGCAAGGCTCGTGAAGTCCCGCACCACCATCGCATTCGCGAGTCTGGCGAGCACCAGCCTCGCACGGGCGACGTCGAGGAACTATCAAACCGTGCTCGGATTCGGCGCGCGGCTTCGATGAAAGTCATTGGCGCCGGCTGGGAAGTAGGGCCACACTCCGGGTGTGCGGATCACCTTCTCGGCCATCCCGGCATACGGTCACGTGTTGCCGATGGCGCCCCTCGCGGCTGCCGCTGCGGCCGGCGGCCACGATGTGACGTTCGCCGCGAGCAGCCAGTTCGCTGACCGGCTGCCGGTCCGGGTCGTTCAGGGGGTGCCCGAGGGGATGACCTTGCACGACGCCGAAGAGGAAGCCAAGGCCGAGATTCGGGACCGGACCGATCCGTTCGCGTGGCCCACGGCGATGTTCGGCGTGGTCATGCCCCGCCACATCATGCCCCGCCTGCTGGACCACTGGGAGCGGCACGGCCGACCGGACCTGCTCGTCCACGAGGGGTCCAACATAGGAGGGGCCATGGCGGCGGCTCAGGCTGGGATCCCGGCGGTCGCCTTCCACATCGCGATGTCGCCGCCCGCCTTCTTCGGGGACCTCCTGCGCCGCGTCGCGGACTTCCCGATCGGCCCGGTGATCGACCCCCGGCCCGACGTCTGGCGCTGGCCGGACGAGCCGACGGACCAGCTGGTTCCGATCCGTTCGTTGGCATGGTCCGATCCCATGGCGATCCTGCCCCCCTGGCTCGCCGAGCCCGCACCGGGCCCCACGGCATACCTGACGCTGGGCACGGTCGCCTTCGGTGCCGTGGACGTGCTCCGTCGATCCATCCAGGAGGCGGCGGCCCGATGTGCACGTGTTCTCGTCGCGGCCGGGCCGGAGGCTGACCTCGCCGCGCTCGGTGATCTGCCGGCCCACGTTCACGTCGAGCGCTACGTCGACCAGGCCGCTGTGCTCGGCCAGGTCGACCTCGCCATCCACCATGGGGGCACGGGAACCCTGCTCGGGTGCCTCGCCGCCGGCGTGCCACAGGTGATCACGCCTCAGGGGGCCGACCAGTTCCTCAACGCAGACCGGCTCGGCGAGCTCGGCCTCGGGTATGCCGTCCGTAACGACGCTGCGGACGGCCAGCTGGGCGAGGCACTCGAGCGGGTCCTCACGGACGAGCAGCTGCGATCGCGCGTGCGGAAGATGCGCGACGACATCGCCCGGATGCCGTCTCCGCAGGACGTCGTGGAGACCCTCGTCCGGCTCGGCCGCCCAGCGCAGGACCCCCTCCCGAGTGGCGCAGACTAGACCACCGAGCGCCCACGCTCCGCAGACGCCTCAGCCGTTGGCGAGGGCGATCGCCCGCCGAAGCCCCGCGGCATACGCCTGCGGCCGCTCCCACGCGCCGAAATGGCCACCGTCCGGCTCGACTCTCCAGTCGCGCACGTCGAAAACGCTCTCCGCGAACTCCCGCGGTGCCGGCACGAGGTCGCCCGGGAAGATCGTCACCCCGGTCGGAAGCGCGGTCCGCGCTGCGGGCCCGGCCTGCTCTGAGTACGGCGCGAAGGAGGTGCCGATGCAGCCGGACACCCAGAAGAGCGTCACCCACGTGAGGATGTCGTCGCGTGGGAAGACGGACTCGACGTCACCGCCGCAGTCGCTCCAGGTGCGCAGCTTCTCGAGCACCCAGGACAGCAGCCCGGCCGGTGAGTCACCGAGGGCGGCGGCCAGGGTATGCGGCTTGGTGGCCTGCTCCAGCGCGTAGGCGCCCTCGGTCATCTGCCACCGGCGACCGGCGTCGAGGTAGTCGCGCTCGGGTTGACTGAGCTGGCTCGCGTCAACGGAGAACAGGTGCCAGTAGGGGATGTCGGTCAGGTGAAGCGCCGACACGGCCTCGGGACGGATGGCGGCGAGGTGCTCGGCGACCGAGCCTCCGACATCGCCTCCGGACACGACATAGCGCTCGATGCCGAGCTGGGCCAGGTTCGCGGCAACGAGCTCGGCCATGGCCTTCGCGGACATGCCGGAGGGCTCGGTGGGCAGAGCCCACGGGTAGCCAGGCAGACAGGGGATGACGACGTCGAGGTCCTCCAGCAGCGGGAGCACCCGGTCGAACCGGAAGAACGAGTCGGGCCACCCGTGGAGCAGGACGACAGTGGGTCCGTCGCCGCGCTGGCGGACCGCGCGCATACCGCGGCTGCCGTCCTCGCCCGTGGCGACCCACGGGAGCTCCCGCAGCCGCTCCTCGTGGACCCGCCAGTCGTACCC
>JBIOUP010000295.1:0-18594 GCA_044867305.1 Dermatophilaceae bacterium | reverse complement strand
GGGCGGCTGTTCGGGCGCACGTTCCTGCAGTTCACGCACACCGGCCGCAACAGCGGACAGCGATACGACACCGTCGCCATGGTCCTGCGGTACGACAAGGCGACCCGTGAGGCGGTCATCTGCGCTGCCTGGGGACCCCAGACCGACTGGTACCGCAACCTGAGGGCCAGGCCCGCCGTCACCGTCCGGCTGGGTAAAGCGTCGTTCACGCCGCAGCAGTGGTTTCTCACCGACGACGAGGCGTTCGAGGTGGCCAGGCACTTCCGCCGCCACCATCCGCACAGGCTTCGGCTCATCGCCTCTATTCTCGGCTGGGGCGACCTCCGAGAGGACTCCGTGACACGTCAGTTCGTGCATGACCACCCGTTCGTAGCGTTCCGGCCCGAGGCCCCTGCGGACGAGATCGACCGGCGGGCCGGCGCCGACATCGTCATACCGCCCGGGCAGACGTAGCCCACTGGGTCGTGCTCGAGGACGCCGGTCACGGCTGATCGACATCCGGACCGACGACGTGCCGCAGGCGGGCTTTGCCTGTCCGGGCGGCGCGAAGGCGAGGCGTATCCGGTGGTCGACCTTCCCGGAATCGCGGGCGCTCATGCTCGGCGCTCGCCACACTGGACGCAGCCGCAGCAACGGGGAGGCAGTGACATGGATCGCAACCTTGTCGACCAGGTGATCGACACCGCTGCTCGCGTGGCCGCGAGCGGCGCGATCGGTGCCAACATGCACGGCAACGTGAGCATCCGGCCGCCGGGGGCCGACGAGATGTACTTCACCGCCGGACCCTCGATGCGGGAGCACCCGGGCGAGCTGGTGGTTCGGGTCGGACTCGACGGGGTGCTGCGCGAGGGGACGTTGCCGCCCATTCAGGGGGCGGTGGTCGACATGCACATCGCCCGTTACGTCGACGAGCCCACGATCGGCTGCGTGGTGCACACGCACGCTCCGTTCGCAACGGCCTTCGCCACCGCGAACCGCCCGATCGGCTGCTGGATCGAGGCCCTGGCGATGTTCGGGCTCGAGTCTGGGGTACCGCTGGCGGGCTACGGGCCCCGCGGTTCGCAGCAGGCTGTTGCACTCATCCGTGAAGCGCTCGCTCCCGGGGTGCCCGCCGTGCTGCTCGCCAACCACGGCGTCCTCGTGTTTCACCGAACCCCGGAGCTTGCCATCCTGGTCAACGGGGTCGTCGAGGAGGCCGCCGCCGCCGGCTACCGGGCCCGCGCTCTCGGCGGCCCGGTCGAGCTCCCACTCGACATGCGCGCGGCAGCGCTACAACGCGCCATGACCTTCGCGGACGCCGGCACCCAGCACGCATGATGCGGGCGCAGCCCCACCAATGGGTTCCCGGCGAGCTCATCCAGGTGTGAACTGACGTCCATCCGCGATCGGCGAAGGAAGCATTGACACGCAACGGCACGCCCCGTCGATGCGGTACTACTCCGGTCACGTCGACTATCGCCGCGAGATTCCCGAGTAGGTGGCCGACCGCGCCTGGCCCCTAGGGCCGGCCGCGCAGCTGCAGTCGCGTCGTGAGTCGCGGGCAGGGCACGGAGTATGCCGCGGATGCGCGCCGGGGTGCGCAAGTGGTGGATCGCCTCTAGCGTTGCGATGGTGACCGCAGCACGCCGAGATGACGCATTCGGGTTGTAGGGGCGGCGAAGTGGGCGTCACGGTCCATGTTGGCCAGCGGACTGACCAGCTCGCGGACGGTCTGGCCGATCTGCTCTCGACCCTGACCGGCGACCCGTTCGCCGAGGACGTCGTCGTCGTTGCGGCCAAGGGCGTCGAGCGGTGGCTGACCCAGCGGCTTGCGCATCGCCTCGGCGCGCAGCCGGGCCGGGAGGACGGTGTCTGCGCGGCGGTCCGTTTCCTCAACCCCGCTTCCCTGGTGGTCATGCTGGGCGGCACAGAGGCGAGCGATCCATGGGACCCGGAGCGCCTGGTCTGGTCAGTGCTGCGCGTCATGGACGCGTGCGTCGACGAGGACTGGTGCGCAACGTTGGCTCGGCACCTCGGCCAGCACCTCGACGCGGAGGACCGCGCGATGCGGCGGGACCGGCGGTGGTCCGTGGCACGTCGAATCGCCGGCCTGTTCGCCTCGTACGCGTCGCAGCGGCCTGGCCTGATCGAGGACTGGAGCGCCGGCCGCGATACGGACGGGGCGGGATCACCGCTGGATGCCGACCTGACCTGGCAGGCCGAGCTATGGCGGCGCGTGGTCGCCGACGTCGGTGCGCCGGGCCCGACCGAACGGCACCGGCAGGTGGTGCAAGCGATCAAGGGCGGCGCTAACTTGCCGCTGCCCGAACGGCTTTCACTCTTCGGACACACCAGGCTCACCCCGACCGACCTGGACTTGGTCCGTGCCGTCAGCGAGGTCCGGGATGTCCACCTGTGGCTGCCCACGTCGTCCCCCGATCTGTGGCGCCGGCTCGTCCCAGAGCTGTCCGACGGACCGGTCCGGCGTCGTCTCGACCCTTCCGCTGCGAAGGTGACGCACCCGCTGCTGGCGACCCTCGGGCGCGACTCGCGCGAGCTGCAGCGCTCGCTGATAGGTCTGGTGGGCCCAGCCGCAGGCGTGCAGACACGTTCCGCCGATGCGGACGCAGCAGAAGGGGCCTCCCTGCTCGGCTGGCTCCAACATGACATCCGCACCGACTCCAGGCCCGACTCCGGGCTGCGGCGACGTCGCCGCCTGGCCCCGGGCGACCGGACCATCGAGGTCCACGCGACGCACGGCCGCCAGCGTCAGATCGAGGTCCTACGGGAGCTCATCACCGCAGCGCTGCAGGACGACCCGACGCTGGAGCCGCGGGACATCCTGGTGATGTGCCCCGACGTCGAGGCGTACGCGCCGCTCGTCAGCGCCGCCTTTGGGCTCGGCGCGGTGCTCACGGACGGCCACCCGGCGCACCACCTGCGGATCCAGCTCGCCGACCGGGCGCCCCCTGTCGACCAACCCCTTCCTTGCCGTCGCCGCTCAGCTCGTGGCAGTTGCGGCCGGCCGTGCCACCCTGACCCAGGTCCTCGAGCTCGCCTCGACACCGCCGGTGAGGGACCGTTTCGGGTTCACGGATGACGAGCTGAGCATCGCGGCGACGTGGGCCCGTGACGCCGGAGTGCGGTGGGGGCTCTCGGCGCGGCTGCGCCGCCAGTACCGGCTGGAGCAGTTCCCCCAGAACACCTGGGCCGGCGGTCTGGACCGGCTTCTCGCCGGGGTGGCGATGGCGGAGGGGGAGCTGCTTGTCGGAGACGTGCTTCCACTGGACGACGTGCCCAGCGCCGAGGTCGACCTCGCCGGACGGTTCGCTGAGCTGATCTCGCGGGTGACGGCCTGCGTGGAGTCGTTCCTCGTCACCGACAACGCGGCCGGGTGGCTGGACGCTCTGGTCGAGGGGGTCATGTCCATCGCCTCGGCGCCACCGTCGCAGGCGTGGCAGGTGATCCAGTTCGAGCGGACCGTGGAGGGCTTCAGATCAGCGGCCATAACCCGGCAGGAGCGCGGCCCGACCCTGGGGCTGGCGGACCTGCGGGCCATGCTCGACCAGGCCGGGCGGGCCCGGCCGACCCGAGCGAACTTCCGCACCGGCGCCCTCACGGTGTGCACGATGGTCCCGATGCGCTCGGTCCCACATCGAGTCATCTGCCTCATGGGCCTGGAGGATGGCTCCTTCCCGCGCGTGCAGACGACCGACGGCGACGACGTGCTGGCTCGCGACCCGCTCACCGGCGAACGTGACCTGCGCAGCGAGGACCGGCAGTTGCTGCTCGACGCGGTCATGGCCGCCACTGACCGGCTGGTGATCACGTATACCGGAGCGAATCCGCTGACCGGACAGGCGCACCCGCCGTCGGTTCCGCTTGGCGAGCTGCTCGACGTCCTCGACGTGACAGCGGAGCAGCCGGTCCGGCATACCGTGCTCGTGCGCCATCCGCTGCAGCCCTTCGACCCCCGCAACGCGACTGCCGGGGCGTTGTGCGGCCCGGACCCGTTCAGCTTCGACGTGTCCGTGGTCCGCGGCGCCGAGGCTGCTGAAGCGCCGAGCCCGAGCCGCCCGAGCCTGTTGGAGGCACCCCTTGCGCCGCTCCCCCCTCAGGACCTGGTGTTGGCCGACCTGCAAGCCTTTCTCGCTGCGCCGGCCGCAGCCTTTCTGCGACAACGCCTCGACGTCGCCCTGCCGCAGGAGGCGGACGAGCCGACCGACGCTATCCCGCTGAACCTGGACGCCCTGGAGCGGTGGGAGATCGGCGACCGGATGTTGCGTCGCCTGTTGGACGGCACCCCATCTGAAGCGGTCTTCGATGCCGAGCTCCGACGGGGCCAGCTGCCGCCGGGGACGCTCGGCGACCAGCTCTTCGCCGACATCGGACGCCGGGCGGCAGGGCTGATCGGCACGACCCGCTCGCTGCGGCAGCTGCCCCGACGGGTCCTCGACATCGAGGTCCCCCTCGGAGGCGGTCGCCGGGTGGTTGGCGAGGTGCCCGATGTCCGTGGCACCCGAGTGGTCCGCGTCTACTACTCGGCGCTGAACCCCAAGCATCGGCTTGCGGCATGGGTCGACCTGCTGTGCCTTGCCGGCGCCTATCCGGACTCTGCATGGGCTGCCTCGACGGTGGGGTGGGACTCCCGAGCACAGGCGGCGCGCGTGTCCGAGCTTGGTCCGCTCGACAAGGACCCTCTGCCGCTGTTGCACCACCTGGTCGGCCTCTACGACCTGGGACTGCGCGAGCCGCTGCCCATGCCGCTGCGCACGGCGTACACGTGGGCCGACGCCGTACGCAAGGACCGGGACACCATGCCGGCGACGAAGCGGGAATGGGAGGGAGCGGGGCCGGCGGACCCGCTCGCGGAGCGGGCGCGCCGCGAACACGTGCTCGTCTATGGGGAGGCCGCTGACTTCGAGGACCTCGCGGGCCGCGCGTGGCGGCAAGGGGCGAGCCGGTTCGCAGCGCTTGCCACCGGACTGTGGGACCCGATCTTCGACCACGAACGGGTGCGGCGACTGTGAGCGGCGCAAGGACGACCGACGCGCGAGGATCCCGAGAGCTGGCGCGGTTCTCGATCCTGGGCCCGCTGCCCACGGAGACCACGCTTCTGGAGGCGAGCGCCGGCACCGGCAAAACATGGACCATCGCGTCGTTGGTGACACGTTACGTCGCCGAAGGGGTATGCCGGCTCGACGAGCTTCTCGTGCTCACCTTCGGACGGGCTGCGAGCGAAGAGCTGCGCGAGTGCGTTCGCGAGCAGCTCACCGCGGCCGAGCGGGTGCTGGCTCGGGGTGCGCGCGCCTCGCACATCGACCCGCAGGTGCTTCCCCTGGTCCCGCTCTTGCTCGACGGGCCGGGCGAGCTGGTTGCGCAACGCCACCGGCTGGTGACAGACGCGTTGGCATCGTTCGACTCCGCGACCATCGCAACGACCCATCAGTTCTGCCAGATGGTGCTCACCGGGCTGGGCGTCGCCGGCGACACGGACGCATCGGCCACGCTGGTCGAGGACCTGGACGACCTGGTCCGCGAGGTCGTCGACGACCTGTACGTGCGGGGCTTCGCGACCCAGCCGGACGCGCCGGTGTTCACCCCGGCAGAAGCGTTGGCCATTGCCAGGGCGGCGTGCAACGATCCGCAGGCTCAGCTGGAGCCGCAGCACGCGGACCGGAAGTCCGCCGAGGGGCGGCGCCACCAGTTCGCCACCGTGGTGCGCGACGAGTTCGCCCGGCGCAAACGTCGCCTCGGTGTGCTGGGCTACGACGACCTGCTCACTCAGCTCGCCGAGGCCCTGCTTGACCCGCAGGCGCCGGCGCGGTCGCGGATGCGGCAACGCTGGCGCGCGGTGCTCGTCGACGAGTTCCAAGACACCGACCCGGTGCAATGGCAGGTGCTGGACCGGGCGTTCTCGGGGCACGCCACGATGGTCCTTATCGGCGACCCGAAACAGGCCATCTATGCCTTCCGGGGCGGCGACGTGGTCACCTATCTCGACGCGACCCGCACGGCCACCCAGGCGGCGACCCTCGCGACGAACCACCGCGCCGACGCAGCCCTCTTGGCTGCACAACAGGCGCTGTTCTCGGGAGCGGCGCTCGGGGACCCGGAGATCGTCGTCCGCGACGTCGACGCACACCATCCGGGCACCCGCCTAGCCGGTGCGCCTCACCCGCAGCCGTTCCGGCTGCGGCTGATCACGCGCCGCACCTTCCAGCGGCCGGGCGGTGCGAGCATCCCCATGGGCCAGCTGCGTGAGCACATCTCTCGGGACCTCGCCGCCGACGTCGCTGCGCTGCTGGGGTCGGGGGCGACGTTCGCCGGCCGACCCCTCGTGGCCCACGACGTCGCGGTCCTCTGCCGCACCCGCAAGCTGTGCGCGCAGTTCGCCGAGGCGCTCGATGCTGCCGGCATACCGGCCGCCGTTGGCGGCGGCGGGACGGTCTTCACATCCGTTGCGTCGCGGCACTGGCTGGCGCTGTTCGAGGCGATGGAGCGGCCGCACATCTCGGGCCGGGTGCGCGCCGCCGCGTTGACACCCTTCTTGGGACGGTCCCCGGCCGAGCTGGACGCCCGCGCTGACCTGGCCACCGACGAGGACGCCGAGACGGTTCGCTCGTGGGCGGAGGTGCTGCGCCAGCGTGGGGTCATGGCCGTGCTGGAGATCGCGGGGGCTGGGGGCGCATTGGCCGCCCGCGCCCATCATCGGCATGATGGCGACCGGCTGCTGACGGACCTGCGGCATATCGCCGAGCTACTCCATGAGGCGAGCAGAGACGTCGGCAGCGGCCCGGTCGCACTCGCCGCGTGGCTGCGTCGCGAGATTGTCGAGGACACCACAACGATTTCGTCCGAGCGGGCTCGGCGCCTCGACACCGACGCAGCAGCGGTGCAGGTGCTCACGATTCACGCCAGCAAGGGCCTGCAGTTCCCCGTCGTCTACCTGCCGACGCTGGGCGATACCTACGTCCAGACGCCGGCCTTCCCGCTGTACCACGACGAGCACGGCCAACGCTGCCTCGACGTCGGAGGCACCGGCAACGCCACCTCCGCATCCCGTCAGGCTCTCGCCGAGGAAGCCGGTGAGGAGCTCCGCCTCATGTACGTGGCCCTCACCCGGGCCCAGTCCCAGGTGGTTACCTGGTGGCTGCCCAACGCCTCCAACGGGCCGCCGTCGCCCTTGAACCGCCTGCTGCTCGGCCGCACCCCAGGCCAGGCCGACGTCCCGGACCGGGTCCGGCTCGCCTCCGATGCAGACGTCCTGGCCAAGGCCGGCGAATGGGCGGCCGCGGGCGGGCCGTGTGTTGAGCAGTCCCTGGTCGAGCAGGCGCCGCAGCTCACGCTGCCGGTTCGCACCGACCCTCTGCAGGTGCGCCGGTTCACCCGCAGGATCGACCGCGACTGGACGCGAACCTCCTACACGGGGCTGGCTGCGGCTGCCGCCACGCAAGGGCACGACCCGGCCGATCTCCCAGCCACCAGCGAGCCGGAGGACCCGCCGCGCGCCGACGAGCCGCCGCTCGGCACCGCTTCCGAAGCCCCCGACCCTGCCGAGGTTCAGGTGCTGTCCCCGATGGGAAGTATGCCGACCGGCGCCGCCTTCGGCTCGCTCGTCCACGCCGTGCTCGAGCACGCCGACCCCACCGCGCCGGACCGCGCTGGCGACTGGCGAGCCGAGCTGCGCCATCACATTGCCGAACAGCTGGTGTGGTGGCCGGCCGACCTCGACCGCGAACAGCTCGCGACTGCTCTCATGGCGGTCTCCGACACCCCGTTGGGACCATTGGCCGCCACCACGCTGCGTCAGGTCCCGCGCCGTGACCGCATGGCCGAGCTGGGGTTCGAGCTTCCGCTGGGTGGGGGAGACCGGGGACAGCCCAAGCCTGGCGCCGACCGCCTGCTGCGGGAGATGGCCGCGCTCTGGCGGGAACATCTGCCGGACCACGACCCGCTGTGGGCGTACGCCGACACCCTGGACCACCCGGCATACGAGCGAGTGCTGCGGGGGTACCTGTCCGGCTCCCTCGACCTCGTCTTCCGGGTCGCGGATCGCTACCTCGTGGCCGACTACAAGACCACCTGGCTGGGCGGGCTCGACGAGCCACTGGACGTGCACACGTACGCGCCCCCCAGACTGGCGTCGGCGATGTGCCGCTCGAGCTATCCGCTTCAGGCGATGCTGTATGCCGTTGTGCTACACCGGTTCCTGCGCTGGCGCATGCCGCAGTACCGGTTCGAGCGGCACTTCGGCGGCGTGCTCTACCTCTATGTCCGCGGCATGGCCGGCGTCGCGACCCCTTCCTTCGGCGGGGCACCATGCGGAGTGTTCTCCTGGCAGCCGACGCACGGGCTGGTCAGTGCGGTCTCCGACCTGTTGGACGGTGCGTCGTGAGCCTGGACGGCACGCCGATCGAGGACCCGTACGACCGGCGTCTCGCGCGGGCGAGCACTGGGCGGCTGCGCCAAGCCAACCTGGCCGGGATCCTCGTGGCCGCCGACGTCCACGTCGCCACCCGGGTTGCGGCTGCCGTCCGCGAGGGTGACGAAGAGGCCCTCTTGGCAGCGGCCCTCGCGGTGCGCGGGGTTCGGCAAGGGTCGGTGTGCGTGCACTTGGCCTCGGTCCGGCACGCGTTGCCCGGCGTGGCCTGGCCGGGCGAGGGCTGGACCGACCGGGTGCGGGGGAGTGAGCTCGTGGCGGCCGGAGTGCTACACGTCGAGGATGGTCTGGTCTACCTGGACCGGTACTGGCGCGAGGAGAACCAGGTCTGCGACGACCTCGCCGGCCGGCTCGGCGAGAGCCACGACCTCGACCGGAACGCGCTCGAGGCGGCGCTGCTCGAGCACTTCCCCGGGCCAGGCTACGACGAGCAACGAGCCGCGGCCCGCGTCGCGTGTACCCAGGTCACCTCGGTCATCACCGGCGGTCCAGGCACCGGCAAGACCACGACGATCGCCCGATTGCTCGGTGCCCTCCACGCAGCGGGGGGGCCCATCTCGGTCGCCCTCGCCGCGCCCACGGGCAAGGCGGCCGCCCGACTCGCGCAGGCAGTCAACGAGCAGACCCGCAAGCCCGACTTCCCCAGGGCGAGCAGTACCGCGGTCGCTGCCGTCTCCGGAGCAACCTTGCATCGCCTCCTCGGATGGCGACCCGGGACGGGCAGCCGCTTTCGTCATCACCGCGGCAACCCACTGCCGCACGACATCATCGTCGTCGACGAGACGTCGATGGTGTCGTTGACGCTCATGGCGCGGCTGCTGGAGGCGTTGCGCCCCCAAGCGCGGCTCGTGCTCGTCGGCGACCCCGACCAGCTGGCGTCGGTCGAAGCCGGGGCGGTACTCAAGGACGTGGTCGACGGGCTCGGCGCCGACAGTCCGGCGGTCGCCCGGCTGAGCACCAGCCACCGCTTCCGCGGGGCAATCGCCGAACTCGCCGCCGCGACCCGGGACGGGGACGCGGCGACGGCAGCGGCAGTCTTCGATACGGCCGCCGAGGTCAAGCTGACCGACGACCCGCAGGCTGGCACGCTGGGCGCCACCACGCGGCTCATCGAGGCCGCTGAGGCGGGCGACCGGCGCACGGCACTCGCGACACTGGAGGAGCACCGGCTGCTGTGCGCCCATCGCGCCGGCCCCTACGGAGCCAGCCACTGGAACCGCCGGGTCGAGGCATGGGTCAAGAGCCAGCAAGGCATCGACTGGCTGCCTCGGTGGTATGCCGGCCAGCCGCTCCTCGTCACGGCGAACGACTACGGGTTGGGCCTGTTCAACGGCGACACCGGCGTGGTCGTGCAGGCCGCGGATGGGTCAGGCCTCGTGGCGGTCGTCGCAGACGGGCTCTCGGACACCGGCCGGGCGCTGCCGCTCGCCCGGCTGGCCGACGTCGTCACCGCGCACGCGATGACCGTGCATCGAAGCCAGGGCAGCCAGTTCGACGCGGTGACGCTCGTGCTGCCCACCTCTGAGTCACCGCTGCTCACCCGCGAGCTGTTCTACACGGCCGTGACGAGAGCCCAGCATGCGGTCCACGTCCACGGCTCCATCGAGGCCGTTCGCGCCGCCATCGAACGCCGCGCCCAACGCGCCACGGGGCTGGCCAGCCGGATCAAGAGGCGTCTGGCGCTCACCGGCCCGCCTGGCCTATGACGGGCTGACGGCGGGTGACCGGCCGACTCACGATCACGAGCCGAAGCGTCGCTGCAGTTCGGCGTAGGCGATCGCACCGTCGAGGAAGCCGAGCGTTCCGGAGTCCAGCAGCTCGCGGCCCGCGCGTTCCAACGTGTTCAGCGCGGCACGGGCCAGGCTGCCGCCCAGGCTGACTCGCTTGACGCCGAGCGAGAACAGAGTGGGTGCGTCGATGGTGTTGGCCAGCCCGGCCACCACGTTGAGCGGGCCCGGGATGGCCGCGGCGAGCCCGTGGATCGTGCCCTCGTCGACGACGCCGGGCACGAAGACGCAGTCGGCCCCCGCGTCGAGGTAGCGGACCGCCCGCTCGACCGTCTCGGCGAAGGCGTCGCCAGCCGTGCCGACGAAGTAGGTGTCGGTACGGGCGTTCAGCACGAAGGTGCCGCTGGGCGCCGCGGTCCGGGCTGCCGCGAGGCGGTCGACGGACTTCTCGATGCCGAACAGTCCGCCCGGCCCGGAGTCCTCCAGGTTGCCGCCTACCGCCCCGAGTCCCACAGCCCGGGCCACGGTGCGGCCGACGTCGTCAGCGCTCTCGCCGTACCCGGCTTCCAGGTCCGCGGTCACTGGCACGCCCACCGCGGCCACGATGCGGCCGACGTGCTCGAGCATCGTGTCCCGGTCCAGCGCTCCTCCGTCCGGGACTCCGCAGGACCAAGCGATGCCCGCGCTGGTCGTCGCGATGGCCGGGAAGCCGACCTGCTCGAGGATCCGGGCGGACCCGGCGTCCCAGGCGTTGGGGAGCACGAAGCCGGGACCGGCGTGCAGGGCAAGCAGGGCGGCTGCCTTGCCGGTCGAAGGGTCGGTGTTGAGCACACCCCATTGTCGGAAATCGCGGCCTCTCGTGACACCCCCATGGCTTCGGGCACCGAGGCGGCTCAGGCAAGGCCCTGGAACGGACGGACCTCAACCTTGCCCCGGCACGCCTTGGACCCCTCGGCAGCCAGCTCGAGCGCCACGTCGAGGTCGGGCGCATCGATGACCCAGAAGCCTCCGATGACCTCCTTGGTCTCCAGGTAGGGGCCGTCGGTGAGCACCGGGGTCTCACCTTGGCCGTCGACGACGGTCGCGGTCGATGCGGACTGAAGCCCACCGGCGAACACCCAGTAGCCCTCGGCGTGCAGCTTGTCATTGAAGGCGCCGGTCGCAGCGAACGCCTCCTCCATCTCCTGCTTGGAGCCGTAGTTGCCGAACTCGTCCATCTCGGCGGGGCCGTGCACGCTCAACAAGTAGTGCGTCATCACTTCTCCTTCGTTCCGGGTGGTCCCGATGACCGCCTGCTACCCCCACCACGAACGGCATCCCGCGGATCCGACAACGCGACCGAGGTCCTTGGCGGGAGGTCACGATCCGGGTGGGGTGTCACGACCCGGGCGGAACGTCCAGCGTCGCCCGCCCCACCTGCATGCTGGGCAGCAGCGAGCTGGGGACCCGGCGCGCGATCGGGGGGTCAAGCTCGGTGCCGAGACCGTCGACGATGCGAGTGAAGAACGCCCGCGCTGCGACGGCATACACGACGTCGGCGATGTCGCCGTCTGACAGACCCGCGGCGCGCAGCCGGTCGATGTCGGCCTGCGAGACGCCGGCTGCGTCGACCGCCACTTTCGCCGCGAACTCGTAGACGGCCCTATCCACCGGTTCCAGGGCCGCACCGGTCGGGTCCTGGTCGATCAGACGCAGTGTCTCCTCGTCCTGGCACACCTGCAGCAGGAAGGAGGAATGGGCGACGGTGCAGTACGTGGACCGCAGGGCGCGGGCGGCCGCGATGGTGGCGATCTCGAAACGCCGTCGTTCCATGCCTTCGCGCACGGTGAGGTTGAGAGTGTTCCACGCGTGCCCGACTTCCGGGCGAAAGGAGAATGCCGCCGCGTAGTTGGGGAGGAACCCCCAGTTGTCCCGTTGCCCGGTGTAGTAGCTGGTCATGTCCTCGCGTGCAGGATCCTCGGGGGCCGCTTCTACAAACATGCTCCCAGCCTCGCACCGCCACCTGAGGCAGCGGAAGATGGCATCGACCGGGGCGGCAAACCGCAATGTTGCTCCGTCAGGACGCCAGCTTCTTGAGCGTGACCGGGCCCTGCTCGGACATCTCCGCCACTTGCGCGAGGAACAGCTCGGCGCAGGCAAGTGCGTCCCCGAGGGCGTCATGCGCCTTGTACACCGGCAGGCCGTAGCGGCGCCGGGCCGACCAGAGCCGCAGCGTGCCAGGGGGGGCCTCGCCGGGCCAGCTGCCGACGATGAGCCGACGCTGCAGCTCGAGCGTGTCGATGCGGGCGCACGGCATACCTGCACCGAACTCGCGCTCGCAGGCAGCCGACAGGAAGCCCTCCTCGATGTCGGTGTAGTGCGCAAGCAGGACCCGCCCGCGCAGCGCGGCGAGCACGTCGGTCAGGGCCGCCCGCATGGGAATCCCGGTCGCCAACGTGTCGTCGGTGATGCCGTGGATCGCGGCGCTGGCCCCCACCTCGGCGCTGCTGCGCACGACGAAGCGACGCGCCCCGCCGAGGTTGACCCGGCGCCCGTCGATCGGCACATAGCCGATGCTGAGCAGGGTGTCTCGTCGGGGGTCCATGCCGGTCGTCTCGAGGTCGAGCGAAAGCAGCCCGAGCTCGTCGACGGGCGTGTCGGGGGACGGCAGCGGCCAGCCGAGATAGTCATACAGCGGCCCAGGGGCCACGGTGCGCAACAGCCGCCGGCGACGCACGTCGGGGTTGGGTCGGCGCCAGAACATCGGCTCAGGAGATGTAGCTGAGAGGGTACGTGTGCGCCACGGCAGCCTGCGCCGAGCGAACGATGGCGAAAGCCGCCCGAAGGTGGCGCTTGTCGAAGCTGTTGAGGTCCCCTGGGGCGACGAAGTTGTCTGGATGGCGGCCAGCCCGCACCTGCTCGGCCTGGTGCTTGAAGCGGATGTAGGAGATGAACTCAAAGGCGTCGCGAAGGTTCTCGCCGCGCTCCTCGCTCAGCAGCCCCGCCGCCGAGCCGGCCACGATGCGGGCCTGGGTATTGACCTCCGGCGAGCCGATCGTCAGGGCGAGCACCCGGGCCAGCTCCACGACGGCACCCACGCCGCCGCGCTTGATATCCAGGTGGTCCTTGTGCTGGCCGTAGCGTTCCACGACCAGCCCACGGAAGAAGCCCAGCGGCGGCTCCTTCTCGACCGCGCGCTTGGCCAGGTGCGCGTGGAAGCGCTTCGCGGCGGGAGCGTCGGCGAGGATTTGGTCCTGCAGGGAGGCGCACAGCTGCATGTCGCCGTGCACCGGGCGCATGTCGAAGAAGATGCTCGCTCGCAGGATGGCGTCGGGCACCGGATGGTTCATCCAGGTGCGGAACTCGCTTCGCCAGCCGGCCAGCGGCTGGCGCCAGCGCGGGTTGGTCGCCATGACGTCGCCCGGACACGGCGGGTAGCCGCACCGGACCAGCCCGTCGGTCACGTCGCGGGCGAGGGCCTCGAAGTATGCCGCGTGCTCGGGCTGCACGTCGTCGGCCAGGATGAGCGCGTTGTCCTGGTCGGACGCGAGGGCCTGCTCCAGGCGAGCCCGCGAGCCCAGGGACACCCAGCAGTAGGCGACCGGCGGTGGACCGAGCTGCTCCTGGGCCAGGTCGAGCAGGCGTCGCTCCACCGCATCGCCGATGGCGGTGACGATGCGCCCGATGTTGTCTGCGGAGGCATCCTGGGAGACGAGCGACTCGACCACCGAACCGAGCCGTTCGGTGACCCTGGCGATCCCTTCGACATCCTTCTGACGGCTGATGTCACCGACGAAGTACACCGGGTTGGCCTGCTCGATGCGCATGAGGTCGGTCGTCGTCACGATTCCGACCGGCTGGCCCCCGTCGAGGATCGGCAGGTGGTGGATGTTGCGGCCCACCATCTCGAGCAGGATCTCGAACGCCAGCATGTCGCCGCCTCCGGTGACCGGGTAGCGCGTCATGATCTCGGTGACTGGACGGCCGGGATCCAGCCCGGCGGCAAGGACCCGGCTGCGCAGGTCCCGGTCCGTGACGATACCCACCAGCCGCTCGCCGTCCATGACGAGCAGCGCGGACTCGTTGGCTCTCGACATCGCCTCTGCGGCGTCGCGGATCGTCGCCCCGGTCGTGGTCATGATGACCTCGCGGTTGAGCAGCTTGCGCGCCTGGGTCTTCAAGATCGCCCCGCCGCTTGTCGACAGCTGCTGCCGCCCGACCGCACCGCGCATCCGGTGCGCTCGCTGCTCGTCGAAGAAGTGCTCGAAGTCCCGGTAGTCGCGGCGCAGCCGGAAGAACGTCTCGGCTTCCATGACGAGCGTGAGGGTGTCCTCGATGCTCGTCACGACGAACGTCGACGGGTTGGCTCCCAGCAGGCTGATCGAGCCGAAGCAGGTGCCGGCCTCGCCGCGGTCGACGAGCGTGCCCGCCTCGTCGAAGATGTCGACGGCGCCTGAGCGCACGATGTACAGGTGGTGGTTCTCACGGCCCTTGGCCAGGATCGAGCTGCCGCGGCGGAAGTACTCCATCTTCAGCTGGGTGGGCAGAGCGTCCAGCTCCGCGGGCGGCAGGGAGTCGAACGGCGCGTGCTCGGCCAGGAAGTCGCGGATCTCCGAGAGCTCGACATCGAGAGCCATGACCTATGTTCTACAGGTATGCCGTGCGTTGCGGACTGCTCTCGTGCCCATCGTCACGGGTGTGAGACACGCGGCCGGCCCGCTTCGGTGAGGCGGGTCACCAGGAGGAGTGGTGCGGGCGCCCCTCGGCGAAGCCGGCCGGACTCTGGATGCCGACGAGCGCCCTGGCGGTCAGCTCCTCCAGAGTGGCGGCACCGGCATACGTGCATGCCGAACGCACGCCTGCGGTGATGGCGTCGAGCAGGTCCTCGACACCGGGGCGGTCGGGGTCGAGGTACATCCGCGCGGTCGAGATGCCCTCCTCGAAGAGCCCCTTGCGAGCCCGGTCGTAGGCCGAGTCGGCCCCGGTGCGAGTGGCCACCGCTCGGGCGGATGCCATGCCGTAGGACTCCTTGTAGAGGCGCCCGTCCGGGTCGGCATACAGGTCGCCTGGTGACTCGTGGGTGCCGGCGAACCACGAGCCGACCATGACGTTGGATGCGCCGGCCGCGAGGGCGAGGGCGACGTCACGCGGGTGGCGCACCCCGCCGTCGGCCCAGACGTGCGCGCCAAGTGCGCGCGCCGCCGCGGCGCATTCGAGGACCGCTGAGAACTGCGGACGACCGACCCCCGTCATCATCCGGGTCGTGCACATGGCACCCGGACCCACGCCGACCTTGACGATGTCGGCGCCGGCCTGAACGAGGTCGCGGACCCCCTCCGTCGAGACGACGTTGCCTGCGACGAGGGGCCCGTCGATGCCGGTGGCCCGCACTGCCTGAAGGGCGTCGATCATCCTGTCCTGGTGCCCGTGTGCGGTGTCCAGGACGAGCACGTCGACCCCAGCCGCGACGAGCGCTTTGGCCCGGGCCGCAACATCACCGTTGATGCCGGTCGCCGCTGCGACCCGCAGCCGGCCGTCGGTGTCGGTGTTGGGGCGGTACACGGTGGCTCGCAGCGCGCCCACCCTGGTCAGGATGCCGACGAGACGACCGTTGCCGTCGACGACCGGCGCGAGCCGATGGTGCACTTCACCGAGGCGGTCGAAGGCGGCCTCTGGGTTGATGGTGTGCTCGATGGTCGCGACCTCACGGGTCATGACTCGCTCGACCTGAGTGAAGCGGTCGACACCGAGCAGGTCGGCTTGGGTGACGATGCCGATCGGCTGGTCGCGGCTGTCGATGACGACCGCGGCGCCATGCGAGCGTTTGGGCAGCAGGCTGAGCGCGTCGGCCACCGTGGCCGTGGGGGCCAGGGTGATCGCGGTGTCGTGCACGAGGTGGCGGGACTTGACGAAGGCGACCAGGTCGGCGACGACCTCGGCCGGAGTGTCCTGCGGGACCACCGCGAGCGCCCCGCGCCGGGCGACAGTCTCGGCCATGCGCCGCCCGCTCACGGCCGTCATGTTGGCCACGACCAGGGGAATCGTGTTCCCGGTGCCGTCGACGGGGGTGAGGTCGACATCCATTCGGCTGGCGACCGACGTGCGCCGCGGCACCATGAAGACGTCGTCGTAGCTCAGGTCGAAGGTGGGCAGCTGGTCGTTGAGGAAGCGCACTGACCGACCTTAATGTCGACGCTGTCTGGGGACGAGGACCTCTTCGTAGATCAGCAGCAGCCCAGCGGCCGCGGGGATGGCAACGAGCGCACCGACGATGCCGAGCAAGGTACCGCCGACGAGGGCCGCCACGACGGTCACCGCACCGGGGACCGACACGGTGCGCTGCATGATCCGCGGCGCGACGAAGTAGTTCTCCATCTGCTGGTAGATGACGAAGTAGACGATGGCAATGATCGCCTTCTTCGGGTCGTCGAACACCGCAACAGTTGCGACGACGACGGCACCCAGCGTCGCGCCCACCATGGGGATGAGCCCGAGCAGGCCGACCGTGACGGCCAGCACCGCGGCATACGGAATCCCGACGATGCGCATCATGATGTACGAGCACAAGGCGTTGACGCTGGCCACGGCGACCTGGCCGATCGCGTAGAAGCCGACCCGACGCATGATCTCCTCGGACAGTGACATCACCCGGGTGCGGCGGGTCGCCGGAACCATGTCGTATGCCGCGTGCTTGAGCCGTGGCAGCGCCATGAGGAAGTAGAGGGTGAGCACCAGCACGGTCAGCGTCGAGAAGATGCCGGCGGCTACCGCCTTGCCAACGCCGAGCACCCCGCCGAAGACCTGCGACATGAACGCGCTGTCGGTGATCCGGCGGTTGAACTCCTCCTGGACGTGCTGCAGCACCTGGTACTGCGCGTCGAGGTCCTGCACCGTCGGGTTCTGCAGCAGCTGGTCGAGGTAGGTCGGGGCGTTGCGGGCCAGCTCGGCGCCCTGTTGGGCCACGGGCGGCACGACGACGAACCCCAGCACGGCGAAGATTCCCAACAGCAGCAGCAGCACGAGGAAGACCGACAACCCCCGCCCCACCCCTCGCTGGACCAAACCCTCGACGAGGGGGTCGAGCGCGAGGGTGAGGAAGAACGCGACGAGCAGCAGCAGGAACACGGTGTCGAGGGAGGCCACGGCCTGCCAGATCGTGTATGCCGTGAGCACGCCGAACCCGCCCACCATGCCGATGTAGAACGGGGAGCGCCGGTTGATGGGCTGGCCGGCGGGGGCGTATCGGCGGCCGCGCTTGCCCGCAACCAGCGGACCCGGCACCGCCGTGCCCGCGGGGCCCGGGGTGCCCGCGGTGCCCGGGGTGCCCGCCGGGCCGGCGGTCCCAGCCGGCTTAGCGGCACCGGCGCCAGTCGAGCTGGTGCGAGGGCGTTCGTCGAGCAGGGCGGGTGAGACGGCGGGCTGCGGCGCGAGGATCGGCTCGTGCCGTGGCCCGGCCTCCGGGTCACCGCGCATCGCATCCCGACGGCGGCGCCGGTAATCCTCCACGACCTGCCACGAGGGCTTCCACATGCGGTCTCGACCTCCGCGGCCAGCCTAGCCAGAGCGGCGCAGAACGCGCCGGCAAAGCGCCGCTGGCTCGACCGACCCGAGGCCGACCGTCACACGTCGCGGAACCGGTTGAGCTTGGGCAGCAGCTTCTCGCGCATCTCGGGGTTGGAGATCCCCAGGCCCTCCTCGGGCGCCAGGCAGAGCACGCCGACCTTGCCCTGGTGCAGGTTCTGGTGCACGTCTGTGGCCGCTTGGCCGACGTCCTCCAGGACATATGCCTTGGACAGGGTCGGGTGGATGAGCCCCCGCTTGATGAGGCTGTTGGCCTCCCACGCCTCGCGGTAGTTGGCGAAGTGCGAGCTGATGATCCGCTTGAGGTTCATCCACAGGTAGCGGTTGTCGTACTCGTGCATGTACCCGGACGTCGAGGCGCAGGTGGTGATGGTCCCGCCCTTGCGGGTGACGAACACGCTGGCCCCGAAGGTCTCCCGGCCCGGGTGCTCGAAGACGATGTCGACGTCGGAGCCCCCGGTGAGCTCACGGATGTCGGCGCCGAAGCGGCGCCACTCCTTGGGGTTCTGGGTCTGCTCGTCCTTCCAGAACTGGTACCCACCGGCCTTGCGGTCCAGGATCAGCTCGGCGCCCATCCGCCGACAGATCTCGGCCTTGTCCGGGCTCGAGACGATGCAAACCGGCGTGCCGCCGCCGGCCAGCGCCATCTGGGTGGCGTAGGAGCCCAGACCGCCCGAGGCTCCCCAGATGAGGACCCGGTCGCCCAGCTTCATCGCCGCGCCGTTCTTGGAGATCAGCTGGCGGTATGCCGTGCTGTTGACCAGACCGGGGCAGGCAGCCTCCTCCCAGCTCAGGTGTGCCGGCTTGGGCATGAGCTGGTTGGCCTTGACGATGGCGAGCTCGGCCAGCCCGCCGAAGTTGGTCTCGAAACCCCAGATCCGCTGC
>JBIOUP010000294.1:0-6682 GCA_044867305.1 Dermatophilaceae bacterium | reverse complement strand
GGGGCAACAGTGCCTTCCGGCTGGCTGGCCTCTGGGGACGGCTGCGGGTGCGACCAGAGCTGTCCAGCCGCCTGGCCGGCAGCGGCGGACCGGTGCTGCTCGTCGACGATGTCGTGAGCTCCCGCTGGACGCTCACGGTGGCCGGCCGTGAGCTGCGCCGGGCAGGTGCCGAGGCTGTGCTGCCTTTCGCACTGGCCGTCGAAGCGTGACACGGGGCTCGATGGGAGCGAAACGCACGTGGGTAAGCGCTCAGCGCACCGGCTTGTCACCCGAGTCAGCGAAGCCACGCCGCCGGAGCCACCGAGGCAGCAGGGCGGCAACTGCGGACGCAAGGACCGCGACGACGACCAACCGGTCGTCGTGCCAGAACAGCCAGGCCGGGAAGCAGAGGAAGGCGATGACCCCAAGCGGAGCCGACCACCGGCTCACCCTTCGCTGCAGGGCGAACTCCCGGGCAACGTGCGCCGGGTCTACAACGATCTGGCGGTGCTGCTGGATGAACTCGTCCGGGTCGGGGATGCGCCCGGCCCCGTGCGCGAGCAGGGTCTGCACGGCCGCGACGGGGTCCACGGCACGCAGCTGCACTCCGTCGACACGGACGCCGGGATCGCGTCTGGATGCGCGCACCGACAGGCCGAGCTGGCCCATAACCGCCCAGCGAAGTGGTGGGATCCGCTGCGGAACGGTGAACAGGAGCAGCAGGTTGGGAGAGGCCATCACGGACGTCGTGGGCAAGAACGGAACGACGAACTCGTCTGCGGTCATCCAGTCCGGCCCGGGGGGCTCGTCAGTCTGCTCTTCGGCATCGGTTTCGGACCAGTCCTCGTCGTCGTCCGCCAGCTCGGGATCGAAGACACCCACCACGGCCATGGGGATCCGCCACGGGCGCGCCGGACCGAAGATCGCCGGCACCCGGATGGTCAGCCCGGCCTCGTCGACGTCGACCGCAGGCTCTCGAGGGAACACGCGGTAGTGACGCAGCAGGATGCGATCGACGCCGTACCGACGCACGACTGCGGCCTGATCAACGCTCGCACCCTCGTTGGGGCTCAAGGACATCATCGAGAACACCGCCCCGGCAGCAGCGACACAGAGCAGCCCTGCGACCAGCAGCTGGAGGTAACCCAGGAACGAGTCCGCCACGGCAAAGACGCTGCTGTCCCGTGGTGGGCGCAACCAGGTCGCGACGAGCGCTGCAGCCAGCGCGGTGACGCAGCCGACCGTCGCCCGGTTGCGCAACAGCACCCAGGACCAGCCACCGTCCGCTGCCCGGACCGCCCAGGCGACGAACCCGGTCACCGAGAGCAAGGCCGCCCCGCCGATGACGAGGTAGTCCGGCCACGTCGAGCCGGTGTACAGGTCACCGGGCCCCACGGCATACAGGCCGAACCCCAGCACGAGCGCCGACGCGAGGTACCAGCGCCTGCCGACCGGCAGCGTCAGCGACCGGTCGACCCGGGTGGCGTTCACGCTACGAGCGTCCGGCATAGCCGCTGACCCCACAACTCGGGTACTGGCGGCATTTCAGGAAGTGTCCGGTTGAGGTCGCGCTCGGGCCTTTGTCCGCGTTAGATTCCCCCATGGGTGCCGACTGGTGCTCATTTCTCGGGGAGGAGTCCGCGGATGAGCCGTCTGTCGGCACGGGTACGAGCGGCATCTGTGGTCTTGGCGGTCAGCGCCCTGGGCGTGCTCGGGCTCGGCCCGGCGCAGGCCGTCGGGGTGGCGATGCCCGGGACGTCCGCGGGCAGCGCGACCACCGCGCCGTCAGCGGCTTCGGCGAGCGAGCCGGATACCCAGTCCGACGAGCTGCCGAACCCGGACGAGGACAAGCGACGCGCACTGCGCTCGGAGGCGGTGCAGCAGGTCATCGCGGGTACGGCCAAGCCGGAGCAGCGCGGCGGTAGCACCGTGGTCAAGGTCGGCCGGACGGCCGGCGCGAACGCGAGCCAGCGCCGCGGCCCGGCGCAGAAAGACCAGTACGTCGAGCTCTCGCGGGCCAAGACGGACAAGATCTTCGTCGTGCTCGCGGAGTTCGGCGACGAGCGCCATCCCAACTACCCGGACCAGGACACCAGCGCGGCCTTCGCCGGCCCGGCCCGCTTCGACGGCCCCCTGCACAACCAGATCCCCCAGCCGGACCGAACCGTCGACAACTCGACCAACTGGCAGCCCGACTTCAGCGCTGACTCCTTCCACACCACCTACTTCGGCACGGGCGGCGGGGATGAGTCACTCAAGCAGTACTACCAGCGGCAGTCCTCCGGCCGGTACTCCGTCGACGGCGTCGTCACCGACTGGGTCAAGGTGCGCTACAACGAGGCCCGCTACGGACGCTCCAACGGCTACCCGTGCGGCGGGAACGTGTGCAGCAACACGTGGTTCCTCATCCAGGACGCCGCCAACAAGTGGTATGCCGACCAGCTGGCCGCCGGACGCTCCGAGGCGGAGGTGGCCGCTGATCTTGCGCAGTTCGACCAGTGGGACCGCTACGACTACGACGGCGACGGCGACTTCAATGAGCCCGACGGCTACATCGACCACTTCCAGATCGTCCATGCCGGCGGCGACCAGGCCGACGGCGACCCTTGGCAGGGCGAGGACGCGATCTGGTCGCACCGGTGGAAGGTGTTCCAGGGGACGGGCGACGGTCCGGCATACAACCGCGACGGGGGCACCCAGATCGGCGGCACCGGCATGTGGATCGCCGACTACACGATCCAGCCGGAGAACGGCGGGCGCAGCGTCTTCTACCACGAGTACGGTCACGACCTTGGTCTTCCCGACGACTACGACACGACCGGTGCCGGTGACAACCCGACGATGTGGTGGACACTGATGGCCCAGAGCCGACTCGGTGCCGCGGATGAGCCGTCCATTGGCAACCGGGGCGGCGACCTCGGCGCCTGGAACAAGCTGATGCTCGGCTGGCTCGACTACGTGGTCGTGCCGCATACCGCCCCCCAGGCGCTGACACTCGGCCCGCAGGAGTACAACTCGGCCAAACCCCAGGCGCTGGTGATGCCCCTGCCGAAGAAGGTGATCACCACCAGCTACGGTGCCCCGGCTGAGGGTGCCAAGCAGTGGTGGAGCGGTGACGCCAACAATCTGGACAACACTCTGGCACGCCAAGTGACGCTGCCCGCCGGTGCCGCGGCGAGTCTGACCTTCCAGGCCCGGTACGACATCGAGGACTGCGGGCCGGACCCGTGCGACTACGCCTACGTCGAGGTCAGCACCGGCGGCGACTGGACGGCGATCCCCGGGTCGATCACGAAGGCGGCCGAGGGCAACGGGATCGACGGAACGTCCGCCGCCTGGGTGCCTGCCACGTTCGACCTCTCCCCGTATGCCGGGCAGACCATCGGCTTGCGGTTGCGGTACCGGACCGACGGGGCCGTCGGGGGGAATGACCCGGCCGTGCCGAACGGTCTGTTCGTCGACCAGATCGCGGTCACCTCCGGGGGCACCACCGTGTTCTCCGACAACGCGGAGACCGCCGCCCCCGGCTGGGCCGTGGTCGGCTGGAGCACCGTCGGGTCATCGACCTCGACCAGCTTCGACCAGTACTACATCGCCGGGTGGCGCACCTACGTGTCCTACGACCGCTATCTGAAGTCCGGTCCGTACAACTTCGGCGACGCCACCAAGCCGGACTGGGTCGAGCACTTCCCCAACCAGCAGGGCCTGCTCATCTCGTACTGGGACACCTCGCAGCACGACAACAACGTCAGCCAGCACCCCGGGCAGGGTCTGAACCTCTACATCGACTCGCGGCCGGCGACGTTGTACCGGCTCGACGGCCAGCCGTGGCGCACTCGGATCCAGATCTACGACGCGCCGTTTAGCCCCTGGAAGGCCGACTCCTTCACGTTGCACTATGCCGGCCAGCCGAGCTATATCCGCGGCCCGGACGGCAACCCGCTGTTCGACGACAGGGCCACCTACTATGACCCGGCCCTGCCGAACCACGGCGTCAAGCTGCCTGCGGTCGGGGCGAGGATCCGCGTGGTCGAGCCGCAGGGCACCTCGGTTCGTATTCGCGTGTCCTGAGGCGAGGCGGAACCACCAACGCGGCCGAACCGTCCAAAGAGCGTGCCGGTCAAGCGCGATACCACCGCGCTCGCAGTCCTGGCGCTGCTAGTCGCAGTGGCGCTCGTGTCAGGCTGTGGCACGGCCGCAGGAGGAGCCATGTCAAGCGAAGGGCCACCGTCCGGCATACCGACGCCGAGCGGGGCGGCAGCGGCGTCCGGCGGGGAGCAGCCCGGGTCCAGCCCGAGCGGCACGCCCATGTCCGAGATCCCGCCCCCCACGCTTCCGCCGCCCGAGCGCAACCAGCCGACCCCGAGCGACTACCTTGCCGGCGACACGATCGGCGGGCGGGTCACGAAGGGCGGCGCTGGGCCGTGCAACGAGATCGTCAACGACGACGGCAAGGTCTACTCCTTGCACAACCCAGCTGGGCTCATGCTCGAAGAGGGCCGCTACGTGACCGCGAAGGTCGCGCCGTTACGGGCCCGCATCTACTGCGGACCCGGACAGCAGCTGGAGCTCGTGTCGTTCACCAACCAGTGACGGCGGCGCAGGACGGCCGCTGCGTCCCGTCGTAGCCGGTCACCCCCTGACCTCGCCGTCGAGCAGAGTCACGCGGCATCGTCGTGGATCGCGCGAGGGTGGGTGGCATGGGCGCGGCCGTTGGGGGCGGTCCAGGTGCAGATGCCATCGGGGGTCATCGTGACGGTCCAGCCGGCGTGGTGTTTGAATCCGTGGTGTGCCACACACAGCGACTGAAGGTTGGCCTTGGTCGTGGGCCCCTCGGGATGAGGGATCACGTGGTCGAGGTGGCAGCGTTCGGCAGTGGTGGCGCAGCCCGGGAACCTACAGGTCCCGTCTCGGGCCCGCACTTCACGGGCCAACTGCTTGCCGGGTCGGTACACGTGGGGGTCGGCCGTGTCTACGGCCCCGGTGCCAGGGTGCGCTCGGGCAAGTCCTACTGAGATGTCTGGGTCGCTCAATAGCCGGTTGAGCTGTTCGGGAAGCAGACAGCCGATCCCCGGAACGCTGACGGGGTGGGGCACGAACCAGACGCGGTTACCGGTGGCGTCGCGGGCCAGATGGGGGTTGAGGTCGATGCGGCCGAGGTAAGACACGCTGCCGCCGACACGGGACTCGAGTGGTGAGGCGTCGAAAAGGAGGGACTCGGCATGCTCGATCTCGGTGATCGCGACTTGGAACATCGGGTGGCGAAGATCGAGCCTGCGCCGGCAGGCTCGCCAGGCTTCGGCGACCGTCTCGCAGTGGCTTGCGGCTCGGCCAGATCCGGTCTCTTCTCCGGGAGTTGGCACGGGCGCCTCGGCCTCGCGGCGGCGCGTGCAGGAGTCAACCCAGGGGTCTGGGACGCTGTCGGGCTCAGCAGGAGCCACGCCGCCATCGGCAACCACCCCGCTGTCGGCTGGAACCACGATCTGCACAGCGGTTGCCACCTGCACGTCGGTCAGCAGCAGGTCGGTCATGGCGTCGGCTCGGGCTTGTTCGACGGTCAGCGCCGGGTTGGCCCGGATGTACTTGCCGGCGAGTTGGTCGATGGCAGCCCACATCTGCTGGGAGCGGTCGGCGGGTAGTTGTGCGGTCCACTTCGTGGAGCCGGGGCTGTCGTTGGGCTCGATACGCACCCAGCGATCCCGCTGCGCGTGGTTCATATGCCCGTCCTGCTGTTCCAGACGAAAGGCGACCTTGAGGGCGCGGGCCTTGAGCTGGCTCCCGGTGAGCGGTACCACGTTGGAGTGGTGCAGCCGAGCCTCGAACTCCGTCCAGTCGTCGATCGCAACCCGCTCCACAACCCGCGTCACGATCGCGGCGCGGTGGGGTTCCAGGTCACCAGCCCAGGCCAAGGCGAACGTGCGCGGCAGATACGCCAGTGAGCGTGCCGCGTGGATGCGGGAGACCATGGTGCGCGGTGCCAGCCGCAGGATCGGCGCCAACATCGCCCCGGCGACTTGCTCTGGCCGCGGCCGGTGGGTCAACGCCGGGGTCGGCCGCCAGTCTTCATCGCCGTCCTCGGCCGCCAGTGCACGCCAGCGCGCCGCATAGTCGGCCTCCTCCTGACGAAACGCGGCTTCGGCACGGTCGGCGAAGGTCTCGACGGCCACCGCCTGCCTGGCGCTGAATGCGTTGATCACCCGCTGGGTGGCTGCTACCACACACTCGGCCTCGTCCAGCGTCAGGTGGCTCAGCTGCTGCTGGGTCAATGGAGCGAGCGCGGCCGCGAGCGCGAACGGGTCAGCCGTCTGGACTCCGGCCACCGTCGCCGCACACACTCCCTCGAACATGTATCTGATTCTACGTCGAAGCGTGGGTGATAGCAAGCACTTCCGGGACGAATCCGAAACTCTGTTGGTAACGGCCGGACCCCATAGCGCCATAGCACCACTACCCGCCCGACAAGCGGCCCGAGGCGATCATCCTGGTCATCGAGCCGATGGAAGCCCTCGCGCCCCGCACGGCGGCGGACCCGCTCCGATGTGGGCCTCGTGGCCAGGCGCGAAAGAAATCTGCGATTCGGGTGTCATGGATCCCGGAGTCGATCGTCCTACAACTGACCACGCCACATCCTGCGGGGGTCGGGCAGCTTGGGGGAGCGGCTCGCCAGGCAGTCGGCAGGTTGGCTCGCGCGTCTGTCCGTGCA